>JAEWBU010000177.1 GCA_023390985.1 Pseudomonadota bacterium | reverse complement strand
GCCGAGGCCCAGCCCGCACGCCTGTCGGGCCGGCGCGCCACACTGGCCGTCGTGCTGTGCAGCCTGCCGATCCTGGCCGGCTTCGTGCTGCCGGTGGCGTTCATGCTGCGTCCGCTGGCGGCGGACTGGTCGGTGCTGCCCTGGGACCGCTTCCTGCAGTGGGCCTGGAACAGCGTGCGCCTCGGCGCGATCACGGCCGTGCTGGCGATCGGGGTCGCGCTGCTGCTCGCGTCCAGCCTGCGCCGCGGCGGTGACGCGATCACGCGCGGCGTGGTCCGGCTGGCCGGCCTGGGCTACGCGATCCCCGGCGCGGTCATCGTGGTCGGCCTGCTGCTGCCGGTCGGCTGGCTGCAGGCCGCCGCGCCCCAGGTGCCGGCCGTTTACTGGGTCACGGGCACGGTGCTCGGCATCGTCTGGGCCTACCTCGTCCGTTTCATGTCGGTCGCGCTGCAGTCGGTGCAGAGCGGCTACGCCCGCATCCCGCCGAGCTTCGACGACTCGGCGCGCATGCTGGGCACCGGCCGGCTCGCGCTGCTGGCGCGCGTGCACTGGCCGCTGCTGCGCGGCTCGGCGGCGGCGGCCGCGCTGCTGGTGTTCGTGGACGTGATGAAGGAGCTGCCCGCGACGATGCTGCTGCGGCCCTTCAACACCGACACGCTGGCCGTGGTGGCCTACCAGCTCGCGCGCGACGAGCGGCTGGGCGAAGCCGCCCTGCCGTCGCTGGCGCTGGTGCTGGTGGGTTTGCTGCCGGTGCTGCTGCTGAGCCGTTCAGTGCGACGCCGCTGAGGCAGGGGTCAGACCTCGTCCGACCACTCCGAGCGGTGGGTGTTCGCGGTTTTTCGGAAGACGACTTCGCCGGTCGGCACGTGCACGACGCGGATCTCCTTGCCGTCGGGACAGGTGTGGCTCTTGGCGGCCATGGTGACCGCGAGCGCGCGGTCGCTGAAGAAATGCCGTTGGGCTTCAGATGCGGGGAGCCACGGGTTCGCGATGGGGTGGCTGCTCTCGATCTTGTAGTCGGCGCTGGTCATTCAAAAACCTCCTTCGTCGGCTCTGCCTTGTGTTTCTTCGCCACGCGTGCCTGTTGTGTTCTGGGACTGCCCGCCGGGGACGTCCTGTGGTGACGCGTCCGGCACAGGTTATCGGCGTGGGATGGCATGTATGTAGGACGCCACCGCATCGGCCGGAAACGCTTCGTACCGACGGGCTATCGCCTCCGCTTCCCGCGCATAAGCCATTCCCCTCTACAGTTTTCCCGCCCCGGTCCGAAGCGCGAAGGATGACTTGCATAGTTCGTACCCCCTTGCTCGATGCCCGGCACAAGGTGCTGGGCTGGCGGCTCGCCTGGCAGGCCGGGCGCGGCGGCGACCTGCAGCGCCTGGCCGCCTGCGTGGCGCGCTCGCCGGACGATGAATCCCAGCCGGGCCTGGGCGGCGGCAATGGCCTGGTCTTCCTGCAGGCTCCGGCCGGCGCGCTGTCGCCGGAGGCGTTCGCGGGCCTCGCCGCCGACAGGACGGTGCTCAGCCTGGAGGAGTCGGACTTCCGCATCCCCGCCGTCGGTCCGGCCGTGAAGGCGCTGCGCCGGCGCGGGTTCGGCATCTCCCTTCGCATGCCCCAGCCCCGCGCGCTGCCGCCCGCGCTGGTGGCGCTGCTCACCCACATCGAATTTCCCTTCGACCGCGAACAGACCGTCGCGCGTCCGGCGATCGCGGCCACGCCGGGTTCCACGCCGCCGCTGTTCATCGCCGACGGCCTCGCGAGCTGGTCCGACTACCAGGCGTGCGCGGCCCTGGGCCTGGATGCCTTCATCGGCCACCTGCACACGTCCGGCAGCGCGCCCACGAGTACGACCGCCGGCCGCCTGAGCCCCGCCAGCGTGCTGGTCATGCAGCTGATCCAGATGGTGCAGTCCGACGCCGACGTGCGCGACCTCGAGTCCGCGCTCAAGCAGGACGCCGCGCTGGCCTATCGGCTGCTGCGATGCCTGAACTCCGCGAGCTTCGGGCTGGGCGTCGAAGTGCAGTCGCTGCGGCACGCGGTGAGCATGATGGGCTACCGCCCGCTGCTGCGCTGGCTGGCGCTGCTGCTCGCGTCTTCCAGTTCGCAGGCGAACTCGCCGGTGCTGCTGCAGACGGCCATCGTGCGCGGCCGCTTCACCGAGCTGCTGGGCCGCGGCCTGCTGCCGGCGAACGAGGCCGACAACCTGTTCGTGGTCGGCATGTTCTCGCTGATCGACCGGCTGCTCGGCGTGCCCATGGGCCAGGCGCTGGACAAGGTCCAGCTGGCCGGCCCCGTCGTCCAGGCGCTGCTCAGGCGCGAAGGCATCTACGGTCCCTTCCTGAAACTGGCCGAAGCCTGCGAGCGCGCCGACGCCGATCCGGCCGCGTTGGCCGACGCCGCCTTCGTCACGTCCGACCAGGTCAATCGCGCCCACGTCGCCGCGCTGGCCTGGGCCGGGGAACTGCAGGTCGCATGAGCGAACACGACCGCGCCACCCTGGCCGCGCTGATCTCGGCCCTGCCGCCCGAGAGCCGGGGAGAACTGATCCGCATGTACCGCCGGTCCCTCGTCAACCACCTGGACCTGATCGGCACGCGGCCCTACACGAACAGTGAACCCCTGGTCGTCGCGCTGCACGGCCTCGCCGGGTCGGCGGCCATGATGCAGGACCAGGAGCTGTCGAAGGCCGCCCGAAGCATGGAGAACGACCTGCGCGAAGGCCGGCTCGACCCGGCCTGGCGACGCTGGCCGACGATCCAGGCCCTGGCGCAGCGGACGCTGGCCCAGCTCGACTCGATCGAAGCCGCCGGGGCCTGACTCAATGCAGCAGGCCGTGACGCTGCGCGTAGTGCGCCAGCTGCGCATTGCTCGGCAGCTTCATCTTCTCGAGCAGCCGGGCGCGGTACACGCCCACGGTCTTGGGCGTCATGTCCAGCACCTGCGCGATGCCGGGCAGCGGGACGCCGCGCGCGATCAGCACCAGCAGTTCGCGCTCGCGTTCGGTCAGGCGGTGGTGCGGCAGCGTCTGCTCGGGCGACATCAGCTCGTTGACGAGCAGGTTGGCGACGGCGGGGGTCAGGTACTTGCGGCCGCGCGCCACCGAGCGCAGCGCGTCCAGCAGCACGCCGGGCTCGCCCGCCTTGTTCAGGTAGGCC
>JAEWBU010000094.1 GCA_023390985.1 Pseudomonadota bacterium | reverse complement strand
GGACAACGGCCAGCACATCATGATCGGCGCGTACGCAGAGACGCTCGCCTTGATGCGCGAAGTCGGCGTCACGCCGCGCGAGGTGCTGCACCGCCTGCCGCTCACGCTGCGCTTTCCCGATGGCCGCGGCCTCGCCCTGCCCGCCTGGCCGGCGCCGCTGGATGCGGCCTGGGGCATCCTCACCGCGCGCGGCTGGAGCTGGGGCGACAAGCTCTCGCTGCTGCGGCACGCCACGTCCTGGCAGCTGCGGCGGTTCCGCTGCAACGATCGGCTGACGGTGGCGCAGCTGTGCAGCGACCTGTCGCCCGTGGTGATGCGCGAGCTGGTCGAGCCGCTCTGCGTGGCGGCGCTCAACACCGGCGCCGACCGCGCCAGCGCCACCGTGTTCCTGCGCGTCCTGCGCGACGGGCTGTTCGGTCCCGCGCGCGATGGCTGGGGCGCGTCCAACCTGCTGATCCCACGTCTGGACCTCGGGCAGGTGTTCCCCGAAGCAGCGGCGGCCTGGCTGGAAGCGCGCGGCGCGCAGGTGCGATTGGGCGCGCGGGTGCACTCGCTGCGGCGCGAAGGCCCGGGCTGGAACGTCGACGGCGAGTCGTTCGATGCCGTGCTGCTCGCCTGCCCCGCGCGGGAGGCCGAGCGGCTGGTCGCGCAGGGCGGCGTCGACGCGCCTCGATGGCTGTCGGCCATCGGCGGCCTGACGCACGAAGCGATCGCCACGGTCTACGCCGAGGGCGGTCCCGCCCTCCCCTTGCCGATGCTGGCGCTCGAAGCCGGACCCGCGCAGTTCGTGTTCGATCGTGCCCACCTGGGCGGCCCGGCGGGCGTGTTCGCCTTCGTGGTCAGCGCCAGCGAAGGCGATGCGCAGTCGATCGAGCGCCGCGTGCTGGCGCAGGCCGCCGCGCTCGGCTGGACGCTGCGGCCGCTGAGGACGGTGATCGAGAAGCGCGCGACCTTCGCCTGCCTGCCCGGCCTGGAGCGACCAGGGATCGAGGTGTCGGAGGGACTGCTCGCGTGCGGCGATTACGTGGAAGGCCCGTACCCGGCGACCATCGAAGGCGCCGTGCGCTCGGCCCTCGAAGCCGTGGCCCGGCTCAGGCGGCCAGCAACTCGCACAGCTGCGACAGCGACGTGACCATCGCGTGCGGCCGCTGCGGATGGGGCCAGGCGTGGTCCTCGCGGTTGACCCACACGGCCTGCATGCCGGCGTTGAGCGCACCCACCACGTCCAGCGTGGCGTCGTCGCCCACGTGCAGCACGTGCTCCGGCATCACGTCCACCGCGCCGGCGGCGGCATGGAAGATGCGCGGGTCGGGCTTGCCCACGCCGAACTCGCGCGCCGACACCGCCGCGCGGAAGAACGGCGCCAGGCCCACTCGCTCGAGATCGGCGTTGCCGTTCGAAAGGCTCACCAGCGGAAAGCGCTCCGACAGCGACTGCAGCGCCGGCCGAACGTCCTCGAACAGCTCGACCTGCTGGCGCGCCGCGAAGAAGGCCTCGAAGGCATCGTCGGCCAGCAGCGGATCCTCGCCCGCGCGGTACAGGGCGAGTCGGATCGACTCGCGCCGCACGGCGCTCAGGTCGTGCTTGAGGTCGGGCCGGCGATCGGCCACGTGGTTGCGGATCTCGCGCAGCGCGGTCGGGTTGGAGAACAGCGCAGCGGCCATGGGCGCGCGCTCCACCAGCCAGTCGTGCAGCACTTTCTCGGCGCGTTCGATGGTGGGCCAGATCGGCCACAGGGTGTCGTCCAGGTCCAGACTGATGGCCTTGACCTTGCTGATGTCGAGCATCGGGCGAGAATAACGGATGCCCCTTCCGTCCCGTTACCGCGCCGAGCCCGAAGCAGCCATGCAAGGCCAGGCCGCGACCACCGGCGTGCTGCTCTGCAACCTGGGCACGCCCGACGAGCCCACGCCGGCGGCGGTGCGCCGCTACCTGCGCCAGTTCCTCTCCGATCCGCGCGTGGTGGAGATCCCGCGCGCCGTCTGGCTGCCGATCCTGCACGGGCTGATCCTGCCGTTCCGCTCCTCCAAGTCCGCGGCCAAGTACGCCACCATCTGGACACCCGAGGGCTCGCCGCTGAAGCTGTGGACGCAGCGGCAGTCCTTGCTGCTGCAAGGCCGCCTGGGCGAGGACGGCCATCGCGTGAAGGTGCGCTACGCGATGCGCTACGGCAACCCGTCGATCGCTTCGCAGCTCGATGCGCTCAAGGCCGAAGGCGCGACCCGCATCCTGGTGATCACCGCCTATCCCCAGTACTCGGGCACGACAACCGCCAGCGTGATCGACGACGTCACGGACTGGGCCCGCGGCGCTCGCAACGTGCCGGAGCTGCGTTTCGTGAACCGCTACCACGACGACCCGGGCTACATCGAAGCGCTGGCCCGCCGCATCGGCGGCCACTGGCGCGAGAACGGCCCGCCCGACCACTTCGTCATGAGCTTCCACGGCGTGCCCGAGCGCACGGTGAAGCTGGGCGATCCGTACAGCAGCGAGTGCCTGGCGACCGCGCGCCTGCTGGCAGGACGGCTCGGCCTGGCCGAGGGCGACTACACGGTGGCCTACCAGTCGCGGTTCGGGCGAGCCAAATGGCTGGAGCCGTACACCGAGCCGACGCTGCGCGCGCTCGGCAAGAAAGGGGTTCAGCGCGTGGACGTGGCCTGCCCGGGCTTCACCAGCGATTGCCTGGAGACGCTGGAGGAAATCGCGCAGGAAGGCCGCGACGCCTTCCTCGAAAGCGGCGGCAAGGACTTCCGCTACATCCCTTGCCTGAATGGCGAGCCGCTGTGGATCCGCGCGCTGGGCGACATCACCGCCCGCAACCTGGCGGGCTGGCCTACGCGCTGACCAGGCGCGCGGCCTGGAAGGCGCGCTCGCTCTCTTCGATGAAGCCGGCGACCAGCTCGAGCTGGTCGGGCACGTTCAGCGCCGGCGCGTGGCCGCAGCCGGGCACTTCCACCACGCGCAGGCGGCCGCGCGCGCCGGGGCCGCGGCGCGTCATCTCCTCGATGGCGTCGGGCAGCACCAGGTCGGACTCGGCGCCGCGCAGGCACAGCACCGGCGCCTCGATGGCGTCGTAGTCCTTCCAGAGGTCGTAGTCGCGCGGATGGTCGATGAACTGGCGAACCATCTGGGGGTCGTAGTGCGGCGTCAGCCGGCCGTCGGGCAGTCGCCGCGCGGACGTTTCCGCCATGCGGCGCCATTGCGCGTCGCTCAGCCAGCCGTAGGGCTTGTAGACCTGCCGGAAGAAGGCCTCGAGTTCCGCCATCGTGGCGAAGGCCGGCGGGTTGCCGGCATAGGCCTTGATACGCTCCACCGCCGCCTGCGCGAGCCGCGGCGCGTTGTCGTTGAGCACCAGGCTGCGGATGCGGCCCTTCAGGCGGGGCTGGACGATGCCGCCTGCGCACACGGTGCCGATGGCGCCGCCCATCGAGGTGCCGACCCAGTGCGCGCTGTCGATCTTCAGCTGGTCGAACAGGTCCGCCGCCAGCCGCGAATAGAAGGCCAGCGTGTACTCGGCCTGCGGCTGCGGGCTCCACTGCGAGAAGCCGCGCCCCAGCGTGTCCGGGCAGATCACGCGCCAGCGGTCGCCCAGGTGCTGCGCCAGTTCGTCCATGTCGCGGCCGGTGCGCGCCAGGCCGTGCCACGCGATGACCGTGCCGGCGTTCCCCGCGCCCCACTCCATGTAGTGGATCTCGCGGCCGGCGCAGGTGACGTAGTTCGAGGTGGGGACCATGGAAGCCTTCCTTCGTCTGCGGCTACTTGAGGACGGGACGCGGTTCGCCGGTGGCGGGCGGCCGGGGCGCGGCGGCGCGCATCGAGCGCAGCTTGCCCACCACGCCGGTCGGGAAGTAGTAGACGGACAGCACGAACAGCACGCCCAGCCAGAGCAGCCAGCGGTCCGGCGACAGCAGCGCGGCCAGCCACGGCAGGCCGGACACGGCCTCGCTGGCCAGGCGCAGCAGGTCCTGCAGGTAGCTTTGCGCCACCACGAAGAGGCCCGAGCCGATGACCGCGCCGTAGATCGTGCCCATGCCGCCGATCACCACGATCAGCAGCACGTCCAGCATGATCTCGAACGACAGCGAGGTGTCCGGCCCGTTGTAGCGCAGCCAGAGCGCCAGCATCGCGCCGGCCAGCGTGGCGAACAGCGCCGACAGGATGGCCGAGGTCGTGCGGTAGACCACCACGCGATAGCCGATGGCCTCGGCGCGGAACTCGTTCTCGCGAATGGCCTGCAGCACGCGGCCGAACGGCGAGTTCACGATGCGCAGCAGCGCCAGCACCAGCACCACCGCCGTGAAGAACAGCAGGTAGTAGCAGATCAGCCGGCCGTCCAGGCTCACGCCCAGGAAGGGCTCGGCGGCCAGTTCGAAGCTGGGCGACAGGACCTGCGGCACCTTGAAGGTCAGGCCGTCCTCGCCGCCGGTGATCTCCGACAGCTGCGAAGCCAGCGTCTGGAACGCCGCCGCGAAGGCCAGCGTGATCATCGAGAAGAAGATGGCGCGCACCCGCAGCGAGAACAGGCCGATGGCCAGCGCCAGCAGGAACGACAGCACCAGCGCCGCCGCGATGCCGGCGAACAGCGCGCCCCAGGTCGGTCCGATGCGGCTGAAGGCGATGGCCACGCCGTAAGCGCCGATGCCGAAGAACATGGTGTGCGCGAAGCTCACGATGCCCGTGTAGCCCAGCAGCAGGTCGAAGCTGGCCACCAGCACCACGAACACCAGCACCTTGGCCGCGACGTTGAGCGCCTTGACGCCGGGGAAGATGAACGGCGTGAAGGCCAGCGCCAGCACTACCGCGAGCAGCAGCACGGCCAGCACGCGGCTGCGCGGGAAGTCGTTGGAGAGGAGTCGGGAGATCATGGTCGGCCCCTCACTTGCTCAGGGCGTACACGCCCTGAGGCCGCCACAGCAGGATGGCCATCATCAGCGCGATGTTGGAGAACAGCGCCGCCTTGGGCAGCAGGAAGCCGGTGTAGTTGGCCATCAGGCCGACCAGCAACGCGCCGATCAGCGCGCCGGTGGTCGAGCCCAGCCCGCCGATGATCAGCACGATGAAGATCAGCACGTTGACCTGCGCGCCCATCTGCGGGATCACGCTCTGCTGGTACAGGCCCCACATCACGCCGCCCAGGCCCGCCAGCGCGCTGCCCGCGACGAAGACGCCGATGAAGAGCACGTGGATGCGGTAGCCGAGCGACTCCACCATCTCGCGGTCCTGCACGCCGGCGCGGATCAGCAGGCCCAGCTTGGTGCGCGTGAGCGTCCACAGCAGCAGGCCGAACACCAGCACGCCGACCACCACCGCGATCAGGCGGTACTTCTCGATGGCCGCATCGCCGAACAGCAGCGCGCCGCGCATGCCCTCGGGCAGCGGCAGCGGGATCTGCAGCGGGCCCCAGATCACCTTGATCAGTTCCTCGCCGATGATCATCCCGCCCATCGTGATCAGGATCTGCTTGAGGTGGTTGCCGTACACCGGCCGCACGATGAAGCGCTCGAACGCCAGGCCCACCCCGGCGGCCACCAGCATCGCGACGACCATCGCGGGCAGCACGGCCAGCAGGTTCTGCAGCAGGCTGGCCGAACCGGTGTAGTCAGCCATCGATCCCAGCACGCTGGTGGCGACGAAGGCACCCAGCGCGATGAACACGCCGTGGCCGAAGTTCAGCACGTCCATCAGGCCGAACACCAGCGTCAGGCCCGAGGCGATGATGAAGATGATCATGCCCATCGCCAGGCCCGCCACCGTGAGCGTGAGCCAGGTCGAGGGCGAGCCGATGAAGGGCAGCACCAGCAGCGCCAGCAGCGGCGCCAGGGCCAGCGGCTTCCAGTCGAAATCCAGCTTGTTCATAGCGCCAGCCCCAGCAGGGAGTGCTGCAGCTCCTCGTTCTCCGCCAGTTCCTTCATGCCGCCGGCATGCACGACCTGGCCGTTGTCCATCACCGCCACGGTGTCGCCCAGGCGCCTGGCGAAGTTGAAGTTCTGCTCGACGAGCAGGATGGTCACGCCGCTGCGCTTCAACTCGCCGAACGCTTCGATCATGTTGTTGATGATCGCGGGCGCCAGGCCCTTGCTCGGCTCGTCGATGATCAGCAGCTCGCGCGGCTCGACGATGGCACGCGAGACGGCCAGCATCTGCTTCTGCCCGCCCGACAGCTTGCCGGCCGGGTGGTTCCAGAATTTCTCCACCGCGGGGAACAGCGAGAAGATCCACTTCAGGCGCTGCTCGTCGATCTGCGCCGCGGTGCGCGCCGAACGCGCGGCCAGCAGCATGTTCTCGCGCACGGTCAGGTCCGCGAAGATGCCCATGTTCTCCGGCACGTAGGCCACGCCGCGGCCGGCGATCTGAGGCGTGGGCACGGCCGTGATGTCCTGGCCGTTCAGCGCGATGCGCCCGCGCGAGGCCTTCCACAAGCCCATGATCGTGCGCAGCGTCGTCGTCTTGCCGGCGCCGTTGCGGCCCAGCAGCATGGTCAGCTGCCCGCGCGGCACCTGCAGGTCCACGCCGTGCAGGATGTGGTACGCGCCGATGTGCGTATGCACGCCTTCGAGCGCCAAGAGGTTGTCGCTCATGCCGCCTCCTTGCTCACGCCGAGATAGGCTTCCTGCACGATCGGCGAGGCGATCACCTCGGCCGGTTCGCCGTCGGCGACCAGCGATCCGTTGTGCAGCACGATGATGCGGTCGGCCAGTTCGCGCACCACGTCCATCTTGTGTTCCACCAGCAGGATGGTCTTGCTCCTGTCTTCCTTGAGCTTGCGGATCAGGTTCAGGATGACGGGCGCCTCGGCGGCGTTCATGCCGGCCGTGGGCTCGTCGAACATGAACACCTGCGGCTCCAGCGCCATCAGCAGCGCCACTTCCAGCTTGCGCTGGTCGCCGTGCGGCAGGTTGGCCACCATTTCGTCTTCCTTGTCGGCCAGCGCGATCGACGCGAGGATCTCGTCGGCCCGCTCGCGCAGCGCCTGGTGCTCGCTCCACACGCTCCACAGGTTCAGGCCGCGCCGGTGCGGGCCCTCGCGCCTGGCCTGCACCGCCAGCCGCACGTTCTCCAGCACCGTCAGGCGCGGGAACAGGTTGGTGAGCTGGAACGCGCGGCCCAGCCCGGCGCGCGTGCGCTCCGAGGCCGGCAGGCCCGACAGGTCGCGGCCGCCCAGGCTCACCGTGCCCGAGCTCGCCTTCAGCTGCCCGGAGATCAGGTTGAAGTAGGTCGTCTTGCCGGCGCCGTTCGGACCGACGATGGCCGTCAGCGTTCCGGGCTCGAAGCTGCACGAGACGGCATTGACCGCCACGTGCCCGCCGAAGCGGATGGTGAGGTCGCGGGTTTCGAGTCGGCTCATGGTCGTGCGGGTGAGCGAGTGCCGAACCAGCCCGTTCGCACGGGCGGTCCTGGCATCGTCTTGAGGGGGAAATCGGCGGGCGCCGTGGCGCCCGCCGCGACTGTCAGCGCTTGTTGCGCACGGGGATTTGCATCTCTTCCGGCTTGATCTCGCGCACCAGCTCCGGCACGCCCCAAGCGAAGGCCGGGTCGGCCTTGATCTTGAAGTGGTACATGCTCTGCATCGCCTGGTGGTCTTCCTTCCGGAAGGTCATCTTGCCCTTGGGCGTGTCGAAGCTCATGCCTTCCATGGCCGAAATGAGCTTGTTGGCGTCGGTCTCGGCGTTGGTCTTCTTCAGCGCGGAGACGATCGCCATCGCGGCGGTGAAGCCGCCGGCGGTGAAGAAGTCGGGCGGCGACTTGAACTGCTTGTAGTGGGCCGCGACCAGGGCCTCGTTCACCGGGTTCTTCGGGATGCCGAAGTAGTAGTAGGTGGCGCCTTCCATGCCGGGGAACTGCTTGTACGAGACCATGGCCGGCAGGATGTTGCCGCCCGTGGCCACGTCGATGCCGTAGCGCTGCTTGAGGTTCTGCGCCGCCAGCGCATTGAACGGCGGCGTGGCGCCGGCCCAGACCACGGCGATGAACTTGCGGCCGGGCTTGTCCTTGAGCTGGTCGACGACGCGCTGGATGCCGGCGGTGAAGTCGGTGGTGTTGGGCGGCAGGTATTCCTCGTGGACCACCTTGGCCTTCTTCAGCGCTTCCTTGAAGGCCTTGATGCCGTCGCGGCCGAACGCGTAGTCCTGTGCCAGCGTGGCGATGGACACGCCGTCCTGGTCCGCCACCGCGGCGTTGCTGGCCGCGTCCTGCGAGCTGTTGCGGCCGGTGCGGAAGATGTACTTGTTCCACTTGTCGCCGGTGATGGCGTCGGCCACGGCGGGCTCGACCAGCAGGATCTTCTTGTACTCCTCGGCGACCGGCAGCATGGCAAGGGCCACGGCGCTGGAGGTCGGGCCGACCGCCAGGTCCACCTTGTCGTCGCCGTAGGCGGTGGCCAGCAGGCTCTTGCCCACGTCGGGCTTGCCCTGGTCGTCCTTCTCGATCACCACGATCTTGCGGCCGTTGACCGTCATCGTGCCGCCGGTGGCGTACTCCAGGCCCATCAGCAGCCCGGTCTGGGTCTGCTTGCCGTAGGCCTCGAGCGGGCCGGTGCGGCTGTAGATGTGGGCGATCTTGATGTCGCCCTTGGACTGGGCGACGGCGAAGGGAGTGGCGAAGGCCGAGGCGGCCAGCGCGGCGAGAGCGACCCAGGTGCGTCGTTGCATGTTGTCTCCTGTTTGAAACTGCAAACCCGCGCTGGCGGTTGCACGGCCCGTGCCAGCGCGCAAGTGGTTGATTTTCAAGACCTCCCCGCTCCGAAGGCTGACGAGTTGTTTACGAATCAGACAATTGTGATGTCTGATACTCAGACATATGTCTGATCATCAGTCATCAGGCGCTCGTACAACTTGGCCCGTGAGATGCCCAGCAATTTCGCGGCGGCGACCTTGTTGCCGCCGGTCGCGGTCATGGCGGCGGCGATCGCGGCCTTCTCCAGGCGCGCCACCTGTTCGGCCAGCGGACGCAAGAGCGCCGAATCCGAAGGCGCGGCGGACTCATCCGCCATCGCGGCCGGTGCGATGCGCTCCACCCCGGCGGCGCGCAGCACCTCTTCCACCTGCGAAGCCTCGAGCCGCGGCGAGTCGCTGCGCATCGCGGACTGCTCCAGCACGTTGCGCAGCTCGCGGATGTTGCCGCGCCAGGCCTGCGCGGCCAGCAGCGCCATCGCCTGCGCGCTGAGCTCGGGCGCCGGCGTGCCGTTGCGCAGCGCCATGTCCTCGCCGAGCGCCTCCACCAGCGCCGGGATGTCGGCGCGGCGCTCGCGCAGCGGCGGCACGCGGATCGGCAGCACGTTGAGCCGGTAGTAGAGGTCCTCGCGGAAGCGCCCTTCGCGCACCAGCGCGCCCAGGTCGCGCGAGGTGGCCGCGATCACGCGCGCGTCGAACGGCACCACCTTGTTGGAGCCGAGCGGCTCGATCTCGCCTTCCTGCAGCGCGCGCAGCAGCTTGGGCTGCAGGCTGGTGGGCATGTCGCCGATCTCGTCGAGGAACAGCGTGCCGCCGTCGGCCAGCTTGAACTTGCCGTCGCGGCCGCGCCGGTCGGCGCCGGTGTAGGCGCCCGGCGCCACGCCGAAGAACTCGGCCTCCAGCAGCGTGTCGGGCACCGCGGCGATGTTGATGCTGACGAAGGGACCGTTCGCGCGCGAGGAGCCCGCGTGGATCGCCTGCGCCAGCAGCTCCTTGCCGGTGCCGGTCTCGCCGAGCAGCAGCACCGGACTCGACGAAGCGGCCGCGCGCCGCGCCTGGCGCTTGACCTCCACCGCGGGCGGGCTGGAGCCGATGAAGCTGCCCAGCGTGTACTTGGTGCGGCGCTGGGTGGCCAGCTCGCGCCGCGCGTCGTCGAGGTCGCGCTGCAGGTTGGCGAACTTGTGGATCAGGGGCTGCAGGTTGGTCTCGGGATGGTCGAACAGCACGATGCCCAGCGCGCCGATCACGGATCCCTGCTCGTCGCGCAGCGGAATGCGGCTGACGCCGAAGGTGCCCGCCTTGTTGGACAGCAGGTCGATCAGGATCGGCTTGCCGGTCTCCAGCACCCGGTGCATCTGCGTGTTCTGCACCACCTCCGACACCGGGTGGCCGACGAAGTCCTCCACGCGCTGGTAGCCCAGGGCCGGCAGG
>JAEWBU010000079.1 GCA_023390985.1 Pseudomonadota bacterium | reverse complement strand
TCGATTTCGTCGATGAAGATGATGCAGGGGGCGTTCTTCTTGGCGTTCTCGAACATGTCGCGCACGCGGGCCGCGCCCACGCCGACGAACATCTCGACGAAGTCGGAGCCGGAGATCGAGAAGAACGGCACCTTGGCCTCGCCGGCGATGCCCTTGGCCAGCAGCGTCTTGCCGGTGCCGGGAGGGCCGACCAGCAGCAGGCCGCGCGGGATGCGGCCGCCGAGCTTCTGGAATTTCTGCGGGTCCTTCAGGAAGTCGACGACCTCCTTCACTTCCTCTTTCGCTTCGTCACAGCCGGCTACGTCGGCGAAAGTGACCTGGTTGTTGTTCTCGTCGAGCATGCGCGCCTTGCTCTTGCCGAACGAGAACGCCCCGCCCTTGCCGCCGCCCTGCATCTGGCGCATGAAGTAGATCCAGACGCCGATCAGCAGCAGCATCGGCCCCCAGCTCACCAGCAGCGTCATGAGCAGCGAGCTCTCTTCACGCGGCTTGACGTCGAACTTGACGTTGTTGTTGATGAGGTCGCCGACCAGGCCGCGGTCGAGGTAGGTGGCGGTGGTGCGCACCTTGCGGTCGTCGGTGGTGATGGCCACGATCTCGGTGCCGCCCTGGCCTTCCTGGATGACGGCGTTCTTGATGCGGCGGGCGCGGACCTCTTCCAGGAAGTCCGAGTAGCCCATCACGCTGGCGCCTGCGGCACCGCGCGTGTCGAACTGCTTGAACACCGTGAACAGGACGAGCGCGATGACGAGCCAGACGGCTATTTTCGAGAACCACTGATTGTTCAACTCGGACTCCGGGAGTGCGTGCCTGTCGGGCACGTCGGGCAGATGCGTCCCATTCTAGAGGTTTCAACTGGGGCCAAGATGGAATGCACCAAAGCCCACCATAGCCAAAACGGTGACAGCCGGTAGCCGGGCGGGAGCCCGTCCCGGCGCGGGAGAACGCCCCGTCAGCCGGGATTCTTCAGGCCGATGCCGACCAGGAAGTTCTCGGACGACTTGTCCCGGGACGCCTTGGGCTTGAACGGCTTGACCACCCGGAAGGTGTCCTTGAACAGCTTGACCAGCTGGCTGTAGCCGCTGCCGTGGAACACCTTGGCGACCAGGGCGCCCTCCGGCTTGAGATGGGCCTGGGAGAACGCCACGGCCAGTTCGACCAGGTCGCTGATGCGGGCGGCGTCGGCCGATTCGATGCCCGAGAGGTTGGGCGCCATGTCCGAGACCACGGTATCGACCTTGCGGCCGCCCACGGCTTCTTCCAGCCGGGCGAGGACTTCCGCCTCGCGGAAATCGCCCTGCAGGAAGGTCACGCCCTCGATCGGCTCCATCGGCAGGAGGTCCAGGGCGACGATGACGCCATCGAGCTCGCCCACGGCGGCGCCCTGCGGCGACAGCTTGCGGCGCACGTACTGGCTCCAGGCGCCCGGCGTGGAGCCCAGGTCCACCACCAGGTGACCGGGGCGGATCAGGCCGAGGGTGTCGTCGATCTCCTTGAGCTTGTACGCGGCGCGTGCGCGGAAGCCCTCCTTCTGCGCCAGCTTGACGTAGGGATCGTTGACGTGGTCGTTCAGCCAGGCCTTGTTGACCTTGCGGCTCTTTGTCTTCACCTTCATTCGGCCTCCATTGTCGCCGCGCGGGATAATCGGGCCATGCCCGCTCTCCAATTGACCATCGCCGAACGCAAGGCGCACCGCGCCGAAGCCCACCACCTGGATCCCGTGGTGATGATCGGCAACGAAGGGCTGACGCCCGCCGTCGTGCGGGAAACCGACGCCGCCCTCGACGCCCACGGCCTGATCAAGGTCCGCGTGCTCGGCGACGACCGCGCCGCGCGCGAGGAAATGTACGTGCAGCTGGCCGACCGGCTGAATGCCGCGCCGATCCAGCACATCGGCAAGCTGCTGGTGCTCTGGCGCCCGCAGCCGAAGAAGGAAAAGGCGGTCGACGAGGACCGCATGCCCGGCCCGCGCGACTTCAAGGTCCTGAAGTACAGCAAGCGCGGCGGCCAGCGCCCGGAAGTGAAGACCCTGCGCGTGCTGGGCAACCAGCGCCTGACTTCAGGCGGCAAGGTCAAGCGGGCGAAACCGAAGCAGAAATCGGTGAAGAAGGGCCGGCTGGACTGAAGCTCGTCATTCCCGCGAAGGCGGGAATCCAGTGCTCCCGCCTTCGGGCTCCACGCCCCCTGGATCCCCGCCTTCGCGGGGATGACGAGTCAGCTTCCAGAGCGCGACCAGGGCACACACCCACTGCAGCGCGTACATCGCGCTGCCCACCGAGTGCCACAGCCGAAGGTTCTCCCGCGCGACGATGCGCGGGGCGACTGCGAACTCGACCAGCAGCGCCAGCAGCATCCCGGCCAGCACGAAGGGGAGCGACCCGCCCGCCCAGTCCATCCGGGGCGATTCGCCGCGGGGCCGCGACGCCATCAACAGCACCACGCCGCAGGCGATGCCCAGCCAGGTCTGGGCCGTGAACAGCTTCGCCGCGGTCTGGCCGGCCAGCGCCGGCGTGGGCAGGTGCGCGAACAGCAGCGGGACGACCATGAAGCCGACGGCGGAGAGGCTGCCCCACCAGAGGGCCGCCGAGAGCACCGCCAGCCGCTGCCGACCGTCCATCGATTTCAGCGGTAGTCGACCGCCACGATCTCGTAGCGCTTGAGGCCGCCCGGGGCCTGCACTTCGGCGGTGTCGCCCTCCTCCTTGCCGATCAGCGCGCGGGCGATCGGGCTGGAGATGTTGATCAGGCCTTCCTTCAGGTCGGCCTCGTCCTCGCCGACGATCTGGTACCTGACCTTGTCGCCGGACTCTTCCTCTTCGAGCTCGACCGTGGCGCCGAACACCACCTTGCCGCCGGCGTCCAGCGCTGACGGGTCGATGATCTGGGCGGCCGCCAGCTTGCCTTCCAGCTCGCGGATGCGGCCTTCGATGAAGCCCTGGCGGTCCTTGGCGGCGTCGTACTCGGCGTTCTCCGACAGGTCGCCCTGCGCACGCGCCTCGGCGATGGCGTTGATCACCCAGGGACGTTGCTTGGTCTTGAGTTCGTGCAGCTCGGCCTTGAGCTTTTCGGCGCCGCGCTTGGTGATGGGGATGGTGGCCATGTCTCTTCTACCCTGCGTCAATCAAAAGGAAAACCGCCGGACGTTGCCGACCGGCGGTGTTCATGGGGGTCGATTATCGCAGGAACGACGCGAGCCGACCGGCGCGCCAACCCATCAGTCGCGGCCGGCCTCCTCGATCTTCTTGGCCGCCACCTCGGCATGCGTGAACAGCGCTTCATGGCTGCCGGGCGCCTCGCACAGCCGGAACAGGCCCAGGCGCTCGGAGAGCCTGGGATGCCAGGGCATGGAGTGCGGCATCGCGGCGTCCTGCTGGAAATTGACGTACGACTTGCCCATCGGCATGGCCGCGAGTTCCGTGCTCAGCGCGACGGGCTCGGTGAAGGTGCGGTAGGGCTGCGGATTGAGCCTGGCGTAGCTGCTCTCGGCCAGCGACAGGTCGGCGTCGTTGATGAAGACCTCGCGCCAGATCGGGAACGGCAGCATCACCGCGCCGTTGTTCGCGCCCGCGATGCCGTCGAACAGCGCCTTCATGGGGCCGGGCACCATGTCGAGGAGGCACTGGCCGTTGAGCGGCACGAAACCGTTCACGTAGACCAGCCGGCGGATGAGCCGGGGCGCCCAGTCGGCCACCTGGCTGATCACCATGCCGCCGTAGCTGTGGCCCACCAGGCGCACGTTCTGCAGCTTCTCGCGTTCCAGGAAGTCGAGCAGCGACTTCGCGGCATCGGCCAGGCCGACGGTGGCGCGGTCGTCCTGCGGCCGGTTGCCGGCCAGGGTCGGGCAGTGGACGGTGTGGCCGCGCGAGCGCAGGTGCTTCGCGGTGGGCTCCAGGAGCTCGCCGGAATGCCAGGCGCCGTGGACCAGGACGTAGGTGTCGGCCATGGGAACCTCCTTTGCGCCGGGCCGCATGGCGCGCGGCCGGCGTGGGGCAATCTACGCCGCCCCGCCGCCGGCCGCAATGCGTTGGAGGTCCCCGCGGACCGGGCCGTCAGGCCAGCTGCGCGTGCAGCTCCTGGACCGAGTAGACGTCCAGGTCGTCCATGTACTTCATGCCTTCCACCGCGGCCTCGGCGCCGGCGATGGTGGTGAAGGTGGTGACGCGGGCCAGCAGCGACGAGGTGCGGATGGCGCGCGAGTCGGCGATGGCGTTGCGGCGCTCCTCGACCGTGTTGATCACCATGCCGATCTCGTTGTTCTTGATCATGTCCACCACGTGCGGGCGGCCCTCGGCGACCTTGTTGACGGTCTGGCAGGCGATGCCCGCCGCGGCGATGGCCGCGGCCGTGCCCTTGGTGGCGACCAGCTCGAAGCCCATGTCCGCCAGCTGGCGGGCCACGTCGACGGCGCGCGGCTTGTCACTGTTCTTCACCGTGAGGAACACCTTCTTCACCGCGTCGCTCGGCCGCGGCAGCTTGGTGCCCGCGCCCATCTGGCTCTTGACGAAGGCTTCCCCGAACGTCTTGCCCACGCCCATCACCTCGCCGGTGGACTTCATCTCGGGGCCGAGGATGGTGTCCACGCCCGGGA
>JAEWBU010000074.1 GCA_023390985.1 Pseudomonadota bacterium | reverse complement strand
GGCCTGGTGGGCGCGGTGCTGAAGAACCGCCGCACCGAGCCCGGCCTCAGCAGCGTCGCGCTCGGCGACGAGATGATGCTGGCGCTGGTGCAGTGGGCGCTGGTGCGCTACCTCGCGGTGTCGCACGAGCGGCGCGCGGCCGCCGACGCGCAGCGCTGGTCGGCGCTGGCCGAAGCCGCGCTGGTGCCGGAATCGGCGTCGCTGCGGGAGACGTGGATGGAGGCCCGGACGAACCCGGAGGGATTCGCCGAGACCCGATTGACGGAGCAACTGCAGCGGCTCGCGCTGCGGTTGCTGGAGGAGCTCAACGGCCCCGTCTAGCTGTCTTTGCCGCGCAGGCGGGGATCCAGTGCGTCCGCCTTCAGCGAACTGGGGGAAGCACTGGATTCCCGCCTTCGCGGGAATGACGTTTACGGCTTGCGGGTCAGCTTGTCCGCGGCGTCCTTGACGTCGCCGACCTTCTTCTCGACCTTGCCTTCCTGCTCTTTCGCATGGCCGCGCACTTCCTGCTCGCGGTTGCCGGTCACGCGACCCAGCTGCTCCTGGGCTTCGCCCATGCCTTCTTTCATCTTGCCCTTGACTTGCTCTTCCTTCATGGAGGTGCTCCTTTCGGTGAGTGATGGCATCACCTTAATCCGCGGGGCGGCCCATGCATGCAAGAGCGGGGAGAACACGAGCGTGCGAGCCCTCCGACAGTCCCTGTCGAGCCACGGATCAGCCCGGTGACTCGACCGTTTCCTTCAGCCAGGCGGCCGCGGCATCCGCCGAGGCCATGGAAGCGCCGAGGTGGTCCGCGCGCGGCTCGTACAGCTTGTTCGCGCGGTGCGGCGGCAGGCCTTCCCAGAGTTCCCGCTTGACCTTGCGCAGGTTGGCCAGGTCCCTGGTCGGCACCACCAGGAACACCGGCGTGCCGGGCCGCAGCCGCTGCCACACGCCGCGCCAGTTCATCGCGCCCTTCGGGTCGTACCACGACACGTAGGCGGCAGGCGTGGCGGCCGGCAGTTCGTAGCGCTCCGAGCCGACCACGGCCGCGTCGTACAGGAGCGTGGGCTGCTGGCCCCGGCCCTGGGCGATCAGCTCGCGCGCGCGGGCCAGCTGGTCGTCCAGCTGCTTCATGTCGGAGCCGCCGTTCGGCGCGATCGACACGAGTGCATCGACCTGCGCGCGGCCGGCCATGTGCGCGGCGAAGAAGCCGCCGATGCTGAAGCCCGCCATCACCAGCCGCTCGGCACCGCCCTTGCGCAGCTTCTCGAGCTCGGCGAGCACGATCGCCTCGGCGGCCGCGACGTCCCGGCTGAACGCCGCGTTTCCGCCGTAGGGCAGGTCGGGCGTGCTGACCGTCCAGCCGTGCTGCCGCCAGCGCGCGGCCAGCGGTTCCATGGCCGCGCCGGTGGCCCCGATGCCGTGCAGCAGCACGATGCCGACGCGCGCGCGGCGCGTCGTCGACGGTGCGGCGGGTTGCGCCGACGCGCGGCCGAACAGCGATGAGAAGACAAGCGCGGCCAGGCCGCGGCGAGGGTGGTTCACCTGTTCATCCTTCATGCCCGGATTCTTCCTCGCCCGGGCCGACTCGTGGGGAGTGGCATGGGGATTGCCGCCCATTGGAGCCATGCGCGCTGGCACCGCGTTTCCCCAACCTTGCAACGACCGAGGAGTTTGCAAACCATGGCTACCACCAAGAAGCACACCCGCCTTCCCGCCCTGCTGGGGCTGTGCCTGACCGCCGCGCTCGCGACCGCGTGCGCGAGCGACTCGTCGATGGGACGACGCACCACGGGCAGCAGTTCATCGGGCGATACCGCCGCCATGGGCGCGGGCGGCTACACGACGTTCGTGCCGTCGCCCACGGGCGCCAGCGGCCCGAACGACCACACGCCCAACGCGACCGGGGGCACGGTCTTCGGCACCGAAGGCGGCAGCGGCGGACCGGGGAACTGAGCGAGAGCGCGTAGCTTTTGCCGACAGGAAGGGAACGCCTTCTCAGGCGTTCCCGGCCATCTCCACCTTCCACCACGCGGGCAGCAATGCCCGGACCGCGGGCTGCGCGAACCGGTCGTCGATCAGGACGACGGTGCCGCGGTCCTCGCGCGTGCGGATGACGCGGCCCGCGGCCTGCACGACCTTGCGGATGCCCGGGTAGAGGTAGGCGTAGTCGTAGCCCGCGCCGAAGGCGCGGCCCATGCGGCGGCGCATCTCCTCGTTGACGGGGTTCACCTGCGGCAGGCCGAGCGTGGCGATGAACGCGCCGACGAGGCGATCGCCCGGCAGGTCGATCCCTTCGCCGAACGAGCCGCCCAGCACGGCGAAGCCGAGTGCGCGGCCGCCCGGCGCGAAGCGGTCGAGGAATTCGCGGCGCTGCGCTTCCGGCATCTGCGGCGACTGCTCGAACACGGGCAGCTGCGGGTGCCGCTCGCGCAGCAGGGTCGCCACCCGGCGCAGGTAGTCGAAGCTGCTGAAGAACGCGAGGTAGTTGCCCGGCGCGTCCGCGTACTGGCGCGCGATCAGTTCCGCGATGGGTTCCAGCGAGCGGTCGCGGTCCTGCCAGCGCGTGGAGATGCTGCGCACCAGCCGCACCGACAGCTGCTCCGCCGAGAACGGCGAGGCCACGTCGGTCCACACCGTGTCCTCGGGCAGGCCCAGCGTGTCGCGGTAGAAGTCGAACGGATTGAGCGTGGCCGAGAACAGGACCGACGCGTGGGCGTCGCGCACGCGCGGCCCGAGGAAGGGCGCCGGGATCAGGTTGCGGATGCAGGGCAGCGCCTGCGGCCCGCGCGGGCCGTGGCGCAGCGTGACGTCGAACACCGAGTGCTCGCCGAAGGTTTCGCCGAGCCGCAGCATCGCGAGCGCGTCGAACCAGAACTGCTGCAGCTGCGGCGCCGGCTCGTGCGGCGCTTCGGCCAGGTGGTCGCCGATCGCGGACGCGGTGTGCTGCAGGGCCTCGAACCAGTCCTGCGGCAGCGTCTCGTGCGCCGAGTAGTCGGCGGTTTGCACCGCGGCGAGCGCATCCCATTCGCGGGCCAGCCGCGCCATCGGACGGCGCAGCTTCGACGGTGCCCCGCGACGCAGCGCGTTCAGCGCAGCGGGGTCCATCTGGGCCGAGTACATCTCGCGCCCGCGGTCCGGCAGGTTGTGCGCCTCGTCCACCAGCAGCGCGGCGCGCCAGCCGTGTTCCTGCGTCAGGGCATGCAGCAGCGCCGAGCCGTCGAAGAAGTAGTGGTAGTCGCCCACGACCACGTCGCTCCAGCGGGCGAGTTCCTGGGACAGGTAGTAGGGGCAGACCTGGTGCGCCAGCGCGGTGTCGCGCAGCGACGAGCGGTCCATGCGCCGCTGCGCGAGCGCGGCGGCGCGCGCGGCCGGCAGGCGGTCGTAGAAGCCCTTGGCCAGCGGGCAGGAGTCGCCGTGGCAGGCCTTGTCCGGGTGCTCGCAGGCCTTGTCGCGCGCGGTGAGTTCGAGCACGCGCAGCGGCGTGCCGTCGCCCGCGAGGCGGTCCACCGCGTCGAGCGCCAGCTGCCGGCCGGGCGTCTTGGCCGCGAGGAAGAACACCTTGTCGATCGCGCGGGCCGGCGCGGCCTTGAGCACGGGGAACAGCGTGCCCACGGTCTTGCCGATGCCGGTGGGGGCCTGCGCCAGCAGGCAGCGGCCTTGCGCGGCGGCCCGGTAGGCGTCCTCGGCCAGTTCGCGCTGGCCGGTGCGGAACGAGGGATGCGGAAAGGCGAGGGCGGTCAGCGCCGCGTCGCGTTCTCCGCGGTGCGCCAGTTCCTGGTCGGCCCAGGCGAGGAAAAGGGCGCATTGCTGCTCGAAGAAGGCGCGCAGCTCGGCCCGCGTGTGCACCGCCTCGATCAGGGTTTCCTTCTGCGAGGCGACATCGAAGTAGACCAGCGCGACCGACAGCGATTCGATGCCGCGCGCCTCGCACAGCAGCGCGGCGTAGATGCGCGCCTGGGCCCAGTGCAGGTGCCGGTGGTTGGCGGGCTGGCGCTTCAGGTCGCCGCGATGGGTCTTGATCTCCTCCAGACGGTTGCGTCCGGGGTCGTAGCCGTCGGCCCGCCCGCGCACGCGCAGCCGCTCGTACACGCCCTCGAGCGTCACCTCGCGCTCGTAGCCCCCGCCGCGCCGGGCCGTCACCGCCGCGTGCCCGGCGATGCCCTCCAGCGCGGTGGGCGCCGGGGTGAAGCGCAGGTCGAGGTCGCCGGCCTTGGCGGTGAACTCGCACAGCGTGCGGACCGGGACGGTGTACTGCATCCCTGGATTGTCGCCGTGTAGCTCGTCATCCCCGCGAAGGCGGGGATTCAGTGCGTCCGGTTTCGTGGGCCGCGCCCCCTGGATTCCCGCCTTCGCGGGAATGACGGAGGCCAGTCAGCGCCCCAGCGCCTCGTTCAGCGCCGCGACCGCCTGCCGCAGGTCGTAGGGTTTGGCCAACGCCTTGACGCCCGGCAGCTGCACGCTGCGGTCGGAATAGCCGGTGGCGATGACCACCCGCACGCGCGGGAAGTCGCGGGCGATGCGGCGGGCCAGGTCCACGCCGCTGAGCGCACCGGGCATGACCACGTCGGTGAAGACCACCTCGATCGCCTCGCCGGCGGCCAGGTGGCGCAGCGCCTCGTCGGCGCTGCCGGCGGCATGGACCTCGAAGCCGGAAGCCTCCAGGCCGGTGCGCACGGTCTCGCGCACCAGCGGATCGTCCTCGCCCAGCAGCACGCGCCCATGGCCCTGCAAGCCGCCGGCCGGCGCCTCATCGGCCGCCGCGGGCAGCGGCTCGGCGCTGAGCGGCAGGTACAGCGTGGCCGTCGTGCCTTCACCGACGCGGCTTTCCAGCACCAGCGTGCCGCCGCTCTGGCGCGCGAAGCCGTAGGCCTGGGCCAGCCCCATGCCGGAGCCGCGGCCCACGCCCTTGGTGGTGAAGAACGGATCGAAGGCGCGCGCGAGCACTTCCGTGCTCATTCCTTCGCCGGTGTCGCGCAGCGAGATCGCCAGCCAGTCGCCCCGGGGCAGGTCGGCCGGCGCGATGCCGTGCGCGGCCCAGGCGTGCAGCTGCAGGCTGCCGCCCGCCGGCATGGCGTCGCGCGCGTTCAGCACCAGGTTCAGCAGCGCCAGCTCCAGCTGCAGCGGATCGGCCTTGACCGTGCCCAGCGGGCGCGGCGCCTCCAGGCTGAACGCGATGTTGCTGGGCAGCGCGCCGGTGAGCATCGGCTGCGCCTCCATCAGGCGCCGGCCCAGCTCGAAGGTCTCGACGCGGACCTCCTGCACGCGGCCGAACACCATCAGCTGGCGCGCCAGTTCGCTGCCACGGGCGACCGCGCGCTCGCAGGTGGCCAGCAGCAGGCGGACCTTGTCCGGCGCGTCCAGGCGCGCGGCCTGCAGGCCGGTGGTGAGCGTCTGCAGCACGTTGTTGAAGTCGTGCGCGATGCCGCCGGTGAGACGCCCGAGCGCCTCCAGCTTCTGCGCCTGCACCAGCGCGCGCTGCGAGCTCTCGTAGCTGGCCACGGCCTCGGCCACCTGGTGCTCCAGTTCGGCGTTGGTCCGCCGCAGGCGGTCGCTGGCCTCGACCATCGCGTGGCGGACTTCGTCGACTTCGACCACGCCATACGTCCGGTCCTGCACCGGCTCGTTGCGGCCCAGGCGCTCGGCGGCGCGGCGCAGCGATTCCATCGGCCCGGCGATGCCGCGGCCCACCGCGAACGCCACGGCCACCGCCAGCCCCAGCAGCAGCAGCGCGATCGCGGCCAGGTAGGTGGCGGCGCGAAGCCCCGCTCGATCCAGCGAGCTGTTCGGCACGCTGACCAGGAACACCCATTCGGCGCGCGGCGACCGGCTGAACACGGCGACGGCCGGCGTGCCCTCCAGCGTCACGCCGGGGTGGAAGCCCTCCGGCGCGTCGCGCAGCTGCGCCAGCAGCTCCGGCCGCACCCGCGAGCCCACGAAGCGCTCCGGTTCGCGGTTGCGCGCGACCACCACGCCGTCCCGGTCGATGATGCTCGCCTGCCAGTCGGCCGGCATGCCCTGGTCGGCGAAGAGGCGCTGCAGCTGGCTGGCGAAGGTGGCCATGCTGAGGAAGAGCCGAACCTCGCCGTTCTGCCGCACCGGCACCTGGATGGCGAAGCTCGCGGGTCCCAAGCCGGCCGGCGGCACGTAGAGGTTGCTCACCAGGGTCGGCTCCGGCCCGTAGCGGGCGCGGAATTCGCGCTCCATCGGCAGCATGCGCGGGCGCGGCGCCTCCAGCGGAAGTCGCGTGTTCAGCAACTGCCGGCCGTCGAGGTCCGACAGGATGACGGTGGTGTGGCTGGGGTCGACCAGCGCGCGGGCGTGGTCGTAGAAGGCCCGCAGGTCGCCGGCGGCCAGCGCGGGCGAGGCCGCCAGCACCTTCAGGATGGTTTCGCGTTCGCCCAGCTCGCGATCGAGCACCAGGGCCAGCGCGCGGGCCGTCTCGCGCAGGTTCTCGCGGTGCAGCTCGCGCTGCTCCTGGTAGACGTAGCCGATGCCGATGGCCGCCCCGACCAGCGCCGGCACGAGCACGGCGAGCGATAACAGCAGGAGTCGGGTGCGGATGCGCATGCGGGTCTTGAAGACCCGGCCGTTTCTAGCACAGCCGACCCGGCCCGTGGCGCGGCACGCGGCCGCGCGCGAGATTCGTCAGCCGCCCGCTTCGACCTGGTGGTAGACGCTGGTGATGGCGTAGCCCTTCTCCTGGATCTGCTTGCCGGGTTCGTCGATGCCGTAGTCCGCCAGCTGCGGCGCTTCGACGTCGAACTCGAGGTTGTTGCCGACCACGTGCCAATCCACGTTGATCGCCTCCTGCGGAATCTCCTGGCCGGCCGGAACGGCCAGGAAGGAGAGCTTGTGCTCCGGCTCGGGCCGGCGATAGATGTCCAGCTTCATCGGTGCTCCTTTGACGAAATTCCTAGCTGCCGCCCTTGTGGGCGCGCTTGCCGGGGTTCTTCTTGTTCCGGGTGTGGGATCCGCGCTCCTGGCTGATCTTCTGCCCGATGGATTGGCGGGGTGGGGTGTATTCCGGCGACGCCTGGGGCTTGGGACTGCGCTGGCGGTCGGCTTCGGTGACGATCATTCGGCCCATCGGTTGAACTGCTCCTGTGTGCGTGGGGAAGAGGCATTGCGCCATGCCGGCCCGCGCGGCGGCGTAGGAATCGTCTTGCAATCGCTGTCAGCCGCTGCTGCCCGTCACGGGCAGTACACCGTGGCGCCCACGGTCGTGCAGGCACCACGCGGGCCGATGAGCTGAGGCCCGGCGCGGTTCAGGCGCGTGCCGTTGCTGTCCCAGCAGCCGCCCAGGTCGCAGGAGGTCACCACCGGCGGCGGCTCAAGGGGCGGGGAGGGAGGACGCGCCGGCACCGGTTGGGCGGGCTCCACCGTGATCACCGGCGGCGGCACCGAGAGCGGCGCCTGCGCGGCCGGGCTGGGCCGCTGGGCCTGCCCGCCGCCGCCGAGGCAGGCTCGCGTGGCCTGCTCCCTCGATGCCTCGACCTGCGCGCTGCCCGGGGCTTGCCGCTGCGCGGAATCCAGCGCGGCCAGCCGCTCGCCGCAGGCCTGCGACTTGAGCGGGTCCGCCGCTATCGCTTGCAGGGACGACCAGGCCACCAGGCAGAGACAGGCGAGGGCGGCGGGGCGATGCATGCGGCGTTGGAACGGCGGGGCGGCCGCAAAGTTCTGCGGTGGCGTTCCTACGCGGCGCCGCTGGCCGGACCTACCCGCCGCGCGCCATGCGGAGACGAAGATGCGGCCATGCCTTCCGATCCGATGCCCACCCGTCCCAGCCATCCGCGCCACGCCCAGTCCAAGGCCGACACCACCTCGTCCGTGCCGGCCAAGCCGGACCACGGCGAGAACAGCGCCAGCACGATCATCGAAGCGCCGCAGATGCGCCGCCGGCGGCTCGACCCGCACGACTTCCCCGACGGCGGCGGCAGCGGCGGCGCGGAGGCGTTCCGCCGCTCGCGCGTGAAATAGCACTCCGTCATCCCCGCGAAGGCGGGGATCCAGTGCTCCCTGCTGGAGCCGCAACAAGGCGGAAGCTCTGGATTCCCGCCTCCGCGGGAATGACGGAGAGGCGCGGTCCTACGGCAGTGCCGTCCCGGCGGAGCCATCATCGGCAGCCCCGATGAAGATCGCCACCTTCAACGTGAACGGCATCAAGAGCCGGTTGCCCAACCTGCTCGAATGGCTTGCGCGCGAGCAGCCCGACATCGCCTGCCTGCAGGAGCTCAAGGCGATGGACGGCGCCTTCCCGGCGGCCGAGCTGCGCGACGCGGGCTACCACGCGCTGTGGAAGGGCCAGCGGTCCTGGAACGGCGTGGCCATCCTCAGCCGCGGCGGCATGCCGGTGGAGGCGCGGCGCGAACTGCCGGGCGATCCCGACGACACCCACAGCCGCTACATCGAAGCCGCGGTGGACGGCGTGATCGTCTGCTGCCTGTACCTGCCGAACGGGAACCCGCAGCCCGGCCCCAAGTTCGAATACAAGCTCGCCTGGTTCGAGCGCCTGATCGAGCACGCGGCGGCGCTGGTCGCCGGTCCGCATCCGGTGGTGATGGCCGGCGACTACAACGTGGTGCCCACCGATTTCGACATCTACAACCCGCGCTCCTGGCTGAAGGACGCCCTGCTGCAGCCGGAAAGCCGCGACTGCTACGCGCGGCTGCTGGCGCAGGGCTGGACCGACGCGCTGCGCCACAAGCATCCGGACGAAGCCGTCTTCACCTTCTGGGACTACTTCCGCCAGCACTGGCAGCGCAATGCCGGGCTGCGCATCGACCACCTGCTGCTCAACCGCGTGCTCGCGCCCTGCCTGCAGGAGGCGGGCGTGGACAGCTGGGTGCGCGGGCAGCCGCATGCCAGCGACCATGCGCCCACCTGGGTCACGCTGGACCTGCAGCGGCTGGAGAAGAAGAAGGCGCCCGCCCGCCGGACCCGAACCACCACCGCTACCGCAAGGAGCACCGCATGAGCACCATCCTCGCCGCCTTCGACGACCGCCACGCCGCGAACCTGGCGCTCCACCGGCTCGCGAACGAAGGCATCGCGCGCGACGACCTGCACATCGAGCACGACCTGGAGCGCCTGCGGGCGGTGGGTCGCGCGCGCCACCGGCAGGGCGACGAGTCGGTGCTCGGCGCGCTGGGCCGGGTGTTCGGCGACCTGGTGTCGCTCAATGTCGACCACCACCACGTCAACGTGGTGACCGAGGCGATCGAGCGCGGCGCCATCGTGCTGGTGGCGCGCACGCCCGACCAGGCGATGGCGGACCGGGCCGCGGCGCTGCTGAAGGAGGCCGGCGCGTTCAGCGTCGGCGTTCAGGCCGCGGCGGTTCGCTAGCGGCCGTCCGCTACGCAAATTCCGTAAGCGGCGAGCCCCTTTTGCCTAGGGGCCAGTTGTGTCGCGGGCGAGATGATTGTTACCCATGGCAACACTTGCAGGACGTGACGCGATGAACCACCAGGCTCAACCGGAGACCGACCGCGGCGAGTCGCCGATCGCGCTCGAGCGCCGCACGCTCACGCTGCTGTTCGTCGGCCGGCTCGAGACCCAGGCCGGCACGGAAGAGCTGGACCTGCAACTCGAATGGCTGGCGGCGCGCCACCACGGCGTGCGCGACCGGCTGGCGCATTCCGGCTCGCTGGTCTTCTTCGACAGCGCGGTCGATTGCGTGCGCATGGCGATGGCGCTGCAGCACGGCACCACGCAGCTGCGCCTGCGCATGGGCATCACCACCGCTTCCTGCCAGGTGGCGCGCTTCTCGCGCGGCGGCGAGGCCTTCGCCACGCTGCTGGGCGCCGAGAGCGACCTGGCGGCGCGCGTCGCGGCCGGCGCGGGCAGCGGCAGCATCCTGATCTCGCCTTCCACCTACACGCTGGTGCGCGACGCGGTGCATGCGCACAGCCACGACTGCCTGCTGGCCGAGGAACTGGACACGCACCACCAGCCCCTGGCTTCCATCACCGCGACGCCCGCGCGCGGCGGCCACGAGGCCAGCACCTTCGCCGGCCTGGGCTTGTTCTAGCCCGCGAATCCGCCCTGCGCGAGGAACTCGCGCTCCTCGTGCGTGCTGTTGCGGCCCAGCAGCGAATTGCGATGCGGGAAGCGGCCGAACCGCTTCACGACGTCGTGATGGTGCTGCCCCCAGCGCTGCGTTTCCGCGCCCAGCGGCTCGCACAGTTCCACCGCCCGTCGCTGGTCGGGCAGCCACTCCGAATGCGAGAAGGGCAGGTGGAAGAAGGCACGCAGCGGTTGCGGCAGCTGCTCGCGGTGGCCGTCGGCCAGGGCCTGCTGGGCCACCAGCCGCGCCAGGGCGTCGGTGGCGTACACGCGGCCCGTGCCCCGGAATGCGTTGCGCGGGAACTGGTCCAGCAGGATCAGGAGGGCCAGCGAGCCTTCGGCGGTGCGGCGCCAATCCTCCAGTTCGCCGCGCGCGGCCGCTTCGTGGGTGGCCAGGAAACGGTCGCGGAACTCGGCGTCGAACGCCTCGTCCTTGCGGAACCAGCGGTCGGGACCGGCTTCGCTCCAGAAACGGACGACTTCGGCGGCGCTCTCGATCTCGTACGACTCGGGCATGGACGGATGGTATCGGCCCGTGCCTACAGCCCCGGTCCGCGGGGGCTCCTAGAGTGGAAGCAAGCGCAACGCAAGGAGTCCCGCATGAGCAACAGCACCAGCATCGGCCGTGGCCCGGCCCACGGCGGCAACGAGAACCACGACGGCGATCCGCGCCACACCACGCTGGGCGAGGGCGCGCCGCAGGACGAGGCACCGGCCGGCAGCGACGTGCTGGACCCCGCCGCCCCGGACGTGCCCGCGGGCGTCAAGGGCGCCAGGGCCAAGCCCGGCATCGCCAAGGGCCCGCAGAGCTTCCCGGACGGCCCCAACGTGGAGAACAGCCCGTGGGAGCTGGAAGCCGCACGCGGCCATCTGCCCAAGGATGAGAAGTAGGCGACGGGAGTCCTCGATTCGGTAAGGACACCGCGCCTTCGAGGGGCGCGACCGGAGGGCGCCTCGTAAAATCGCGGGTTCTCCCCCGGACCCTTGCCTTGAACGCCCCTGTCGACGTTTCCCTTTTCGCGCGCGCCGCCAAGCCGATCACCAGTTATCGGCGCTACTGGGCCGCGCGCTTCGGCACGGCGCCGTTCCTGCCGATGAGCCGCGAGGAGATGGACAAGCTCGGCTGGGACAGCTGCGACATCATCATCGTCACCGGCGACGCGTACGTGGACCATCCCAGCTTCGGCATGGCGGTGATCGGCCGCGTGCTGGAGGCGCAGGGCTTCCGCGTGGGCATCATCGCCCAGCCCGACTGGCAGTCGGCCGACCCGTTCAAGGCGCTCGGCAAGCCCAACCTGTTCTTCGGCGTCACGGCCGGCAACATGGATTCCATGATCAACCGGTACACCGCCGACCGGAAGATCCGCAGCGACGACGCGTACACGCCCGGCGACGTGGCCGGCAAGCGGCCGGACCGCGCCTCGCTGGTGTATTCGCAGCGCTGCCGCGAGGCCTATCCCGAAGCGCCCATCGTGCTGGGCGGCATCGAGGGGAGCCTGCGCCGCATCGCGCACTACGACTACTGGCAGGACAAGGTGCGGCGATCGGTGCTGGTGGACAGCAAGGCCGACCTGCTGCTGTACGGCAACGCCGAGCGCGCCATCGTGGAGATCGCGCACCGGCTGGCGTCGCGTGAGCCGGTGGCGCAGATCACCGACGTGCGCGGCACCGCCTTCATCCGCCGCGAAACGCCCGAGGGCTGGCTCCAGATCGATTCCACCGAGGTCGACCAGCCCGGCCGCGTGGAGGACCACGTCAATCCGTACATGACGACGTCGGACCAGGCCAAGGCGCAGGGCGAGACCTGCGTGAAGGAGGAGGGCGGCGAGCCCGCGCAAGGCGGCGTGCAGCCGCTGACCTTCGTGGCGAATCCGCGCGTGAAGCTCAATCGCGACCGCACGGTGATCCGCCTGCCGTCGTACGACCAGGTCAAGTCCGACCCGGTGCTCTACGCCCACGCCAACCGCGTGCTGCACCTGGAGACCAACCCGGGCAACGCCCGCGCCCTGGTGCAGGCACACGGCGACCGCGACGTGTGGCTGAACGCGCCGCCGATCCCGCTGACCACCGCGGAGATGGACTACGTCTTCGGCCTGCCGTATGCGCGCAGCCCGCATCCCGCGTACGCGGACAAGCAGGGCTCGCACGACGGGGAAACCAGGATCCCCGCGTGGGAGATGATCCGCTTCAGCGTGAACATCATGCGCGGCTGCTTCGGCGGCTGCACCTTCTGCTCGATCACCGAGCACGAGGGCCGGATCATCCAGAGCCGCAGCGAGGACTCGGTGATCCACGAGATCGAGGAGATCCGCGACAAGGTGCCGGGCTTCACCGGCGTCATCTCCGACCTGGGCGGCCCGACGGCCAACATGTACCGCATCGGCTGCAAGTCGCCCGAGATCGAGGCGGCGTGCCGCAAGCCGAGCTGCGTGTACCCGGGCATCTGCTCCAACCTGAACACCGACCACCGCCACCTGGTGGCGATGTACCGGCGCGCGCGGGCGCTGCCGGGCGTCAAGAAGATCCTGATCGGCTCGGGCCTGCGCTACGACCTGGCCGTGCAGTCGCCCGAATACGTCAAGGAGCTGGTGCAGCACCACGTGGGCGGCTACCTGAAGATCGCGCCGGAGCACACCGAGGCGGGGCCGCTCTCGAAGATGATGAAGCCGGGCATCGGCAGCTACGACCGCTTCAAGCAGATGTTCGAGAAGTTCTCGGCCGAGGCGGGCAAGAAGCAGTACCTGATCCCGTACTTCATCGCGGCGCACCCCGGCACCAGCGACGAGGACATGATGAACCTGGCGCTCTGGTTGAAGCGCAACGGCTTCCGCGCCGACCAGGTGCAGACCTTCTATCCGAGCCCGATGGCCACGGCGACGGCGATGTACCACTCGGGCCGCAACACGCTGCGCAAGGTGCGGCGCGTGGGCTCGGACGAGGACACGGTGGACATCGTGCGCGGCGAGAAGCGCCGCCGCCTGCACAAGGCCTTCCTGCGCTACCACGACGCCAACAACTGGCCGCTGCTGCGCGAGGCGCTCAAGTCCATGGGCCGCGCCGACCTGATCGGCAACGGCAAGCACCACCTGATCCCGAGCTTCCAGCCGGCGACGGACGGCAGCTACAGCAGCGCGCGCCGCAAGAACTCGACCCCGGGGGGGCAGCCGCGCAAGGGGACGGTGCTGACGCAGCACACGGGGTTGCCGCCGAGGGTGACGGGAGGGAAGCCGGCGGGGCGCAAGCCGCGCTGAACCTGTTAACCGTCATTCCCGCGAAGGCGGGAATCCAGTGCTTCCGATTTCGAGGCTGCCTGGAAAGCCCTGGAACCCCGCCTTCGCGGGGATGACGAGTCCTCCGATCAGTCCCCCAGGGTCTGCAGCGGCAGATCCTTCTCCACCGCGAGCCGATCCATCTCCTCGCGCGTTTTCGACGCGATGAACCGCGCTATCGCCTCATGCGTCTCGCGCGCGAACATCGCCTTCATGTCGCTCGCCTCGACACCTGCTGCCGCGCACAACGCCGCGGCGAAATGCGTCTCCAGGGCCGCCACCGCCACGCGGCCGTCTTTGCAGGGATACACGCGATAGCCCGCGTGCGCGCCGCCGACCGCGCCTTCCGGTTTCGTGAGGCCCCAATGCCGCGGTAGCGCCACGTACGCCGCCGCATCGGACAGCGCGACCTCGAAATAGCGCCCCTGCGGATGCACGTCGCCCGAGCCGTCGTAGCGCTCGGCCTGCAGCAGCGCCGCCTGCAGCACCGCCTCGCTCGCCATCAGGGAGCCGCCCATGTCCGCGAACAGCGTGGCGGGCAGGTCGGTGCCGGTGACGAGGCCGTGTTCGGCCAGGTAGGTGAGATCGTGGCCGGGAATCTCCGCGGCGTCGCCCGGCCCGCCTACGATGGCGACCTGGCACAGCGACGGATAGCGGCTGTGCAGCCGCGGCCAGTCCAGGCCCAGCTTCTTCATCGCCGACGGCCGGAAGGACGTGAGCAGCACGTCGGTGCGCGCGAGCTCGCGGTGGACGACAGCCCGCCCGGCTTCGGTCTTGAGATCGGCCTGGAGCACCTTCACTCCCTCGTGCAGGTCGGCGTACGCCGCCGGGCTGTAGTGCTTCATCGGATCGCCCGCGGGCGGTTCGACCTTCGTGCACTGCGCGCCCATGCGCCGGCAGCGCATCAGCGCAGCCGGGCCGGGAAGGTTGAGCGCCAGGCTGAGGATGCGAACCTGGGCGAGCGGACGGGGCGGGGCGGTCATGCCCCGCAGGCTAGCAGAGCGGGCCGCTCAGAGCGGAAGGCCGACGTAGTTCTCGGCCAGCGCGGTGGACGCGGCCTGCGAGTGCACGAGGTACTCCAGCTCCGCTTCCTGCAGCCGCTGGTCGAACGCGCTCATGTTCGGGAAGCGGTGCATCAGCGAAGTGAGCCACCAGGAGAAGCGCTCGGCCTTCCACACGCGCTGCAGCGCGCGGGCGGAGTAGTGGTCCAGGCCGGCGGCGCTGCGCTCGCGGTAGTGCTCGATGAAGGCCGAGGACAGGTACTTCACGTCGCTGGCCGCGAGGTTCAGGCCCTTGGCGCCGGTAGGCGGCACGATGTGGGCGGCGTCGCCCGCCAGGAACAGGCGGCCGAAGCGCATCGGCTCGGCGACGAAGCTGCGCAGCGGCGCGATGCTCTTCTCGATCGACGGGCCGGTGACGATGTTCGAGGCCAGGTGCGGATCGACGCGGCGCTTGAGCTCGTCCCAGAAACGCTCGTCGGACCACTCCTCGACCTTGTCGTCCAGCGGGCACTGCACGTAGTAGCGGATGCGCGTGAGGCTGCGCATGGAGCAGAGCGAGAAGCCGCGTTCGCTGTTGCCGTACACGATGGCGTGCGGCGACACGGGCGGAACGTCCGCCAGCACGCCCAGCCAGCCGAAGGGATAGACCTTCTCGTACTCGGTGACCTTGTCCTTCACCGTGGCGCGCGAAACGCCGTGGTAGCCATCGCAGCCGGCGATGAAGTCGCACTGCAGCTCGTGCTCCTGGCCGCCGTGGCGCCAACGCACGACCGGCTTGTCGCCATCGATGCCTTGCAGGTTGACGT
>JAEWBU010000072.1 GCA_023390985.1 Pseudomonadota bacterium | reverse complement strand
CGCCTCCTCCCGCCGCTGCGCCCGCGCCGGCCGCCGCTGTCGCCGAACCACCCGCGCTCGCCCTGCTCGCCTACGCCGACCAGGTCCGCTCGCTGACCGGACCGGCCGCGACGCAGGAGCTGGCGCGCCTCTCCGGCCTGGCGCCCACCGCCGCCAACCTCCTGCAGATGGCGATGGTGCTGCTGCAGACCCGCGGCCCCGGCGATGTCGGTCGCGCCGCCCAGTTGCTGCAGCGCGTGCAGTCCGAGGACAGCCGCGAGGCGCGCCCGCTGCATCCGCTCGCGCGATTGCTCGCCGCGCACCTGGCCGAGCAGCGCAAGGTGGAGGAACAGTCCGAGCGCAACGCGCAGCAGCTGCGCGATGCCCAGCGCCGCGTCGACCAGCTGCAGGACCGGCTGGACGCCCTGCGCGCCATCGAACGGGCGCGCCCGAACCGCCCCGCCGCGCCATGACCGCTTCTTCGCCCCGCATCCTGGTCGTCGATGACGACGCCGACATGCTGCGGCTGCTGTCGATGCGGCTGAACGCGGCCGGCTACCAGGTCAGCGCCGTCGGCTCGGCCGAAGCCGCGCTGGCCCAGCTGTCTGTGGAGCGGCCGCAGCTGGTGCTCAGCGACGTGCGCCTGCCCGGGCGCGACGGCCTGAGCCTCTACGACGAGATCCGGCAACGGCATCCCTCGCTGCCCGTGATCCTGCTGACGGCGCACGGCACCATCCCGGACGCCGTCGAGGCCACCGCGCGCGGCGTGTTCGGCTACCTCACCAAGCCCTACGAGCCGCGCGAGCTGCTCGACAAGATCGCGCAGGCGATCGCGCTCGGCTCGGCGCCTTCCACCGGCGACGCTCCCGACGAGCGCTGGCGCGAGGAGATCGTCAGCCGCTCCAGTCGCATGGCCGAGCTGCTGGCCGAGGCGCGGATGGTGGCGCGCTCGGACGCCTCGGTGCTGCTGCGCGGCGACAGCGGCAGCGGCAAGGAACTGCTGGCCCGGGCCATCCACAAGGCCAGCTCGCGCGCGCGGCGGCCCTTCGTCGCGGTGAACTGCGGCGCCATCCCGGAAGCGCTGCTGGAGTCCGAACTCTTCGGCCACATGAAGGGCGCGTTCACCGACGCGGTGGCCAACCACAAGGGCCTGTTCCAGGCAGCCGACGGCGGCACGCTGCTGCTCGACGAGATCGGCGATATGCCGCCCGCCCTGCAGGTCAAGCTGCTGCGCGTGCTGCAGGAGCGCGCGGTGCGGCCGCTGGGCTCGAGCCAGTCGATCGCGGTGGACGTGCGCGTCATCTCCGCCACCCACCGCGACCTGGAGACGGCCATGGCCGAGGGCCAGTTCCGGCAGGACCTCTATTACCGGCTCAACGTGGTGACGCTGACGCTGCCCACGCTGGCCGAGCGGCGCGAGGACATCCCGCTCCTGGCCAACCACTTCCTGCACAAGCTGGCGGGCAAGTACAACAAGCGCGTGTCCGGCTTCGCGCCCGAGGCGCTCAAGGCGCTGGCCGCCTCGCCCTGGCCGGGCAACGTGCGCCAGCTCTACAACGTCGTCGAGCAGGTCTGTGCGCTGTCCACCACCGCGCTGGTGCCGCTGGCGCTGGTGCAGCGGGCGCTGCGCGTGCCGGGCGTGGAAGTGCTGACCTACGCCGAAGCCAAGGCGCGCTTCGAGCGCGAGTACCTGGTCGGCCTGCTCAAGATGACCGACGGGGCCGTGGCCGATGCGGCCCGGTTGGCCGGTCGCAACCGCACCGAGTTCTACCGTCTGCTCCAGAAGAACGAGCTCACGCCGGGGCAGTTCAAGGGCGATACGGTCGGGCTGTCGCCGGACGACGACAGGGGCGATCCGACGTCTTCCAAGGCGAAGGACCGGTAGAGGACAAACCCTTGTCGCCGCCTGGCGACAAAAACCGGGGTTTTGGGGCCGTTTCCGGCGCGTGGCGCCAGCCCAACAACAGAAAGCCGCCGTAAGTCCTTGTCGGCAAAGGACTTTCAACCTGGCCTAGGGTTTGCACTAGCAACGCCATGCCCTTGGTGCTTGCTGCATTCGCCCCCTTGTCGCGTTGGGGCCTCCTCCTGGGTTGCCTGCTGGCCGCGCCGATGGCGCTGGCCCAGGCGTGGAACCTCGATTCCGTGTCCGAGCTGGCGCGTACGCGCGCCGCCCAACCCTGGCAGGAACCCGCCTCCGACCTCCCGCCCGCCCTGGCCGCGCTGGACTACGACGGCCTGCGCGACATCCGCTTCCGCCCCGACCGCGCCCTGTGGCGTGACGCGGCCCTTCCTTTCGAGGCCATGTTCTTCCACCGCGGCCGCTACCACCCCCAGCCGGTGCGCGTGCACGAGGTGCAGGAGGACGGCCGCGTGCGCGACGTGCCGTGGCGCCGCGCCGATTTCGACTACGGCAAGAACACGCTGTCCACCGAAGGCTGGCCCGACCTCGGCCACGCCGGCCTTCGGATCCACTACCCGCTGAACGGCGACGCCTACAAGGACGAGCTGATCGTCTTCCTGGGCGCGAGCTATTTCCGCGCGCTGGGCCAGGGCCAGCAGTACGGGCTGTCGGCCCGCGGCCTGGCCATCGACACGGCCGGTGCCAGCGGCCCCGAGGAGTTCCCGCGCTTCTCGGACTTCTGGATCCAGCGGCCCTCCCAGGGCGCGAAGGAGCTCGTGGTGTACGCGCTGCTGGAATCGCCGCGCGCGACCGGCGGCTACCGCTTCGTGGTGAAACCCGGCCAGTCCACCGTGGTGGAAGTGACGGCCCGCGTCTTCCTGCGCAGCGGCGTCGCCCAGCCGATCGCCACGCTCGGCCTGGCGCCGCTGACCAGCATGTTCATGTCGGGCGAGAACCAGCCGCGCCCCGGCGACTTCCGCCCCGAGGTGCACGACTCCGACGGCCTGCTGGTGGAAAGCAGCGACGGCGAGTGGCTGTGGCGTCCGCTGCAGAACCCGGACACGCCGGTGGTCACCAGCTTCTCGCTGCCCGGCCTGCGCGGCTTCGGCCTGATGCAGCGCGACCGCGCCTTCGCCAGCTACGAGGACGCCGAGGCGCGCTACGAGCGCCGCCCGAGCGCCTGGGTCAAGCCGATCGGCGACTGGGGCCCGGGCCGCGTCGAGCTGCTGCAACTGCCCACGCCGGACGAGACGCACGACAACATCGCCGCCTACTGGGTGCCGGCCCGCCTGCCCGCGGCCGGCGAGCCGCTTTCCTTCGCCTACGAGCTGCACTGGCAGGGCGACACGCAGCAGCGGCCGCCCGGCGCCTGGGCCATGCAATCGCGCCGCGGCATGGGCTACCACCGCGTCGAGCAGGCCGCCGCGCTGGCCGGTTCGGTGCAGTACGTGGTCGATTTCACCGGTCCCGCGCTCGAGGCGCTGGCGCCCGACGCGCCTGTGCGCGCGGTGGCCACCAGCGACGGCAACGGCCGCATCGAGCAGCAGCTCGTCTATTTCAACCCCGCCAGCCGCAGCTGGCGCATGACCCTGCGGGTGCGCCCGCTCGACGCGGCCAAGCCGGTCGAACTGCGCGCCTACCTCCAAAACGGCAACGACACCCTGAGCGAAACATGGACCTCCATCGTGCTACCCGACGCCGCCCCCTGAGGCAGGCCGGCCTGTCCGACACCGGCGGGGACTCGTCCGCCGCAGTGACTTCGCGGCGCAGCCGCCTGCGCGCCGAGCGCCATCCGAATTCGGTGACGGCGCCGCCGATCAACCGCGGCTCGATGCCGCTCGTGCCCTGGCGCGGTTTCTGGAACAGCGTGGCGCTCGCCACGCTGACGCGCGCGCAGCGCCTGCTGCCGGGCGCGGCGAACCGCCGGCCCGACTGGTTGCGGCAGCCCTGGGAGCGCGCCGCCGAACGCCGCCGCGCGGCCTTCGCCGCGATCGCCGTGCTCAGCAGCGCGATCGCCACCACGCTGTTCGCCTCGGCCCAGCCGGAGTACCACAACGCCTGGCTGTTCTACGGCGAAGTGGCGTTGTTCGCGGCGCTGTCGGCCTGGGTGGTAACCGGCTTCGCGACCGCGCTGATGGGCTTCTGGGTGATGCTGCGCGGCGACGAGCACGGCGTCTCGGCCGAGAGGGTGCGCGACGACGTCCTCGCGCCCGACGTGCGCACCGCGGTGATCATGCCGATCTGCGAGGAGCACGTGCCCACGGTCTTCGCCGGCCTGCGCGCCACCTGCGAGTCGCTCGCCGCGACGGGAAGGGGCAGGCAGTTCGACGTGTTCGTGCTGTCCGACAGCCGCGAGCCGGAAACGCTGGCCGCGGAACGCGCCGAGTGGGAAGCGTTGCGCCTGGCGCTGGCCGCCCAGCCGGACGGCCCGCAGGTCGAGGTCTACTACCGCCACCGCACGCGCCGCACGCACCGCAAGGCCGGCAACGTGGCGGACTTCTGCCGCCGCTGGGGCCGCGACTACCGCTACATGGTGGTGCTCGACGCCGACAGCGTGATGAGCGGCGACTGCCTGGTGACGCTGGCCAAGCTGATGGAAGCGCATCCGCAGGCCGGCATCATGCAGACGGCGACGCAGCCGATCGGCCACTCCACGCTGCACGCCCGCGCGCAGCAGTTCGCCTCGCGCGTGACGGGGCGCCTCTTCACGCTGGGCCTGCAGTACTGGCAGCTGGGCGAGTCGCACTACTGGGGCCACAACGCCATCCTGCGCGTGGAGCCGTTCATGGCCCACTGCGGCCTGGCGCCCATCGAGGGCAAGGGCGGCCTGGCCGGCGGGATCATGTCGCACGACTTCGTCGAGGCCGCGCTGATGCGCCGCGCCGGCTGGCACGTGTGGCTGGTGACCGACCTGGCCGGCAGCTACGAGCAGCCGCCGCCGGACCTGCTGTCCGAGCTGCAGCGCGATCGCCGCTGGTGCCAGGGCAACCTGCAGAACGCGCAGCTGATCGCCGAGCCGGGCATCCACCGCGTCCATCGCGCGATGTTCGCGATCGGTGCCATGTCCTACCTCTCGGCGCCGCTGTGGCTGGCCTTCCTGCTGTCGGGCACGGCGCTGTGGATGTCGGGCGCGCTGGTGCTGACCGGCGCTCAGGCCGCCCCGGCCGAGCTGATCGGCCTGTGGGCCTGGACGCTGGTGATGCTGTTCCTGCCGCGCGTGCTGGGCCTCGCGGCCGTGGTCATGCGCGGTGAGCAACGCGCGTTCGGCGGCATTCCCCGGCTGCTGGCCAGCGCGGTGATCGAGACCGGCCTGGCGCTGCTGCAGGCGCCGGTGCGCATGCTCGCCCACACGCTGTTCGTGGCGGTGGCGCTCACCGGCATCAAGCTGAAGTGGATCTCGCCCCCGCGCGAAGCGACGGGCATCCGCTGGGCCGACGCGGCGCGCCAGCTGCTGCCGCTGACGCTGACGGTCCTGGCGCTGGCGGGCACCG
>JAEWBU010000057.1 GCA_023390985.1 Pseudomonadota bacterium | reverse complement strand
AGTCGACGGCTTCCTGCAGCATGCGCTTCTCGTTGCGCGCGATGATCTCCGGAGCCTTCAGCTCCAGCAGGCGGCGCAGGCGCGAGTTGCGGTTGATGACGCGGCGGTACAGGTCGTTCAGGTCGGAGGTCGCGAAGCGGCCGCCGTCCAGCGGCACCAGCGGACGCAGGTCCGGCGGCAGCACGGGCAGCACGTCCATCACCATCCACTCGGGCTTGATGCCGGACTTCTTGAAGGCTTCCAGCACCTTCAGGCGCTTGGCGTTCTTCTTGACCTTGACTTCGGAGCCGGTCAGGTCGCCGCGCAGCTTCTCGATCTCGACGTCGATATCGATGCCTTCCAGCAGGTCCTTGATGCCCTCGGCCCCCATCTTGGCGGTGTACTCGTCGCCGTACTCCTTGCGCTTGGCGTCGTAGTCGTCCTCGGACATGATGCTGAACTTCTTCAGCGGGGTCATGCCGGGGTCGGTGACGACGTAGGCTTCGAAGTACAGCACGCGCTCGATGTCGCGCAGCGTCATGTCGAGCACCAGGCCCAGGCGCGACGGCAGCGACTTCAGGAACCAGATGTGGGCGCAGGGCGCGGCCAGGTCGATGTGGCCCATGCGCTCGCGGCGCACCTTGGTCTGGGTGACTTCAACGCCGCACTTCTCGCAGATCACGCCGCGGTGCTTCAGGCGCTTGTACTTGCCGCACAGGCACTCGTAGTCCTTGATCGGGCCGAAGATCTTGGCGCAGAAGAGGCCGTCCCGCTCCGGCTTGAAGGTGCGGTAGTTGATCGTCTCGGGCTTCTTGACTTCACCGAAGGACCACGAGCGGATCTTTTCCGGCGAGGCCATTCCGATCTTGATGGCGTCGAAGTGCTCGTCCGGCGTGAATTGCTTGAACAGGTCGAGTAGCGATTTCATTGACTCAATCCCCCTGAATTAAGAACGCTCGAGTTCCATGTCGAGACCCAGCGAACGGATCTCCTTGACCAGGACGTTGAACGACTCCGGCATGCCGGCGTCGATGGCGTGCTCGCCCTTGACGATGGACTCGTACACCTTGGTGCGACCCTGCACGTCGTCGGACTTCACGGTCAGCATCTCCTGCAGCGTGTAGGCCGCGCCGTAGGCTTCCAGCGCCCACACTTCCATCTCGCCGAAGCGCTGGCCGCCGAACTGGGCCTTGCCGCCCAGCGGTTGCTGCGTGACGAGCGAGTACGGGCCGGTCGAACGGGCGTGCATCTTGTCGTCGACCAGGTGGTGCAGCTTCAGCACGTGCATGTAGCCCACGGTCACCGGACGCTCGAACTGGTCGCCGGTGCGGCCGTCGTACAGGTGCGCCTGCGTGCGCGAGGCGGTCAGGCCCTTGCGCTGCGCGATCTCGTCCGGGAAGGCCAGCTGCAGCATGTTGCGGATCTCGGACTCGGCGGCGCCGTCGAACACCGGGGTGGCGAACGGCACGCCCTTGGCCAGCTCGCCGGCCATCTCGATCACCTGCTCGTCGGACATGGAGGACAGGTCCTCGCGGCGGCCCGACTTGTTGTACAGCTCGTCCAGGAACTTGCGCAGTTCGGCCGCGCGGGCCTGCTGCTGCAGCATGTCGCCGATGCGCTGGCCGATGCCGCGCGCGGCCCAGCCCAGGTGCACTTCCAGCACCTGGCCCACGTTCATGCGCGAAGGCACGCCCAGCGGGTTGAGCACGATGTCGCACGGCGTGCCGTCGGCCATGTAGGGCATGTCCTCGACCGGAACGATCTTGGACACCACGCCCTTGTTGCCGTGGCGGCCGGCCATCTTGTCGCCGGGCTGCAGGCGGCGCTTGACGGCCAGGTACACCTTGACCATCTTGAGCACGCCCGCGGGCAGCTCGTCGCCCTGCGTCAGCTTCTTGCGCTTCTCCTCGAACGCGAGGTCGAAGTTGTGGCGCTGCTGCTCGATGGAGTTCTTGATGGACTCCAGCTGCGCGGCCACGTCGTCCTCCGCCGGGCGGATGTCGAACCAGTGGTACTTCTCGATCGACTGCAGGTAGGCCTTGTCGATCTTCGTGCCCTTGGCCAGCTTCTGCGGGCCGCCGTTGGCGACCTTGCCGTTCAGCAGCTTCTCGATACGGTCGAAGGCGTCGGCCTCGACGATGCGCAGCTGGTCGTTCAGGTCCAGGCGGAAGCGCTTGAGTTCATCGTCGATGATCTGCTGGGCGCGCTTGTCGCGCTGGATGCCTTCGCGGGTGAACACCTGCACGTCGATGACCGTGCCTTGCGAGCCCTGGTCCACGCGCAGCGAGGTGTCCTTCACGTCGGAAGCCTTCTCGCCGAAGATGGCGCGCAGGAGCTTCTCTTCCGGCGTCAGCGTGGTCTCGCCCTTCGGCGTGACCTTGCCCACCAGCGTGTCGCCCGGCATCACTTCGGCACCGACGTAGATGATCCCCGACTCGTCCAGGCGATTGAGCTGCTGCTCCGACAGGTTCGGGATGTCGCGGGTGATTTCCTCGGCGCCCAGCTTGGTGTCGCGGGCCATCACCACCAGCTCCTCGATGTGGATCGAGGTGTAGCGGTCGTCGGCGACGACGCGCTCGCTGATCAGGATCGAGTCCTCGAAGTTGTAGCCGTTCCAGGGCATGAACGCCACCAGCATGTTCTGGCCGAGCGCGAGCTCGCCCAGGTCGGTGGACGCACCGTCGGCCACGACGTCGCCCTTGGCGATCTTGTCGCCGCGCTTGACGATCGGGCGCTGGTGGATGTTGGTGTTCTGGTTGGAACGCTGGTACTTGATCAGGTTGTAGATGTCGACGCCGACTTCGCCCGCCTGGGCTTCGTCGTCGTTGACGCGCACCACGATGCGGGTGGCGTCGACGTAGTCGACCACGCCGCCGCGGTTGGCGGTGACCACGGTGCCGGAGTCGACCGCGGAGACGCGCTCGATGCCGGTGCCCACGAAGGCCTTCTCGGGACGCAGCGTCGGCACGGCCTGGCGCTGCATGTTGGCGCCCATCAGCGCGCGGTTGGCGTCGTCGTGCTCGAGGAACGGCACCAGCGAGGCGGCCACCGACACGATCTGCGCGGGCGACACGTCCATGTACTGGATGCGGTCGGCGCTGACCAGGATGGATTCGCCGCGTTCACGCGCGGACACCAGGTCGCCGGTGAGGCGGCCCTGCTCGTCCAGCGCCGCGTTGGCCTGGGCGATCACGTACTTGCCTTCCTCGATGGCCGACAGGTAGTCGATCTCGTCGGTGACCTTGCCGTCGTGCACGCGGCGGTACGGCGTCTCGATGAAGCCGTATTCGTTCAGGCGCGCGTACAGGGCCAGCGAGTTGATCAGACCGATGTTCGGGCCTTCCGGCGTCTCGATCGGGCACACGCGGCCGTAGTGCGTCGGGTGCACGTCGCGCACCTCGAAGCCGGCACGCTCGCGCGTCAGGCCGCCCGGGCCCAGCGCGGATACGCGGCGCTTGTGCGTGATCTCGGACAGCGGGTTCGTCTGGTCCATGAACTGCGACAGCTGCGACGAGCCGAAGAACTCCTTGATCGCGGCCGAGATCGGCTTCGCGTTGATGAGGTCGTGCGGCAGCAGGTTCTCGCTCTCGGCCTGGCCGAGGCGCTCCTTGACCGCGCGCTCGACGCGCACCAGCCCCGAGCGGAACTGGTTCTCGGCGAGCTCGCCCACCGAGCGCACCCGGCGGTTGCCGAGGTGGTCGATGTCGTCGATCTCGCCGCGGCCGTTGCGCAGCTCGACGAGGATGCGGATGACCGCGATGATGTCCTCGTTCGTGAGCGTGGCGGGGCCCGTGAGCTCCTCGCGGCCGACGCGGCGGTTGAACTTCATGCGGCCGACGGCCGACAGGTCGTAGCGCTCGTCGGAGAAGAACAGGCCGTGGAACAGCGC
>JAEWBU010000162.1 GCA_023390985.1 Pseudomonadota bacterium | reverse complement strand
GGTCAAGCCCACGCCGCGCGCCGACCGGCTGGCGCCGGCGGTGGCGAGCGCACTGGCCACGCTCGAGCTGGCGCTGGCCGACGCCGCCGGCTTCGAGCCGGCCGCCGCGCAGCGCACCTTCCGCATCCACATGAGCGACATCGGCGAGGGCCGCTTCCTGCCCGAGCTGATCTCGGCGCTGCGCGAGCGCGCGCCCGGCGTGCGGCTGGAAACGCTGCCGCTGCCGCGCACCGAGGTCACCGACGCGCTGGACGGCGGCCGCATCGACTTCGCCTTCGGCTTCCTGCCGCAGGTGCGCGACACCCAGCGCATGGAGCTGCTGCGCGACCGCTACATCGTGCTGCTGCGCGCCGGCCATCCCTTCACCCGCCGCAAGCGCAGCGGGGCGGCGCTGCTGCAGGCGCTGCGCGAGCTGGAGTTCGTCAACGTGCGCACCCACGAGGACACGCTGCGCATCCTGCAGCGGCTGAAGGTGGAAGACCGGCTGCGGCTGACCACCGAGCACTTCATGGTGCTGCCGTCCATCGTGCGCGCCACCGACCTGGCGGTGGTGATGCCGCGCAACATCGCCCAGGGCTTCGCGGCCGAGGGCGGCTACGCCATCGTCGAGCCGCCGGTCGCGGGACGCGACTTCACCGTGTCGCTGCACTGGAGCCGCCGCTTCGAGGCCGACCCCGGCAATGCGTGGCTGCGCGGGCTGATCGGCGAGCTGTTCCGGGAACCGCGGAACTGAGGAGAATCGAATGACGATGTCCACGCCCGTGCCCCAGCTGGTCGCCATCGACGTCAAGCCCGGCGCCGCACTGGAGAGCCAGTCGGGCCTGCAGCTGCTGCGGCCGCGCATCTACGGCGCCTGGGCCGAGCCCATCGGTCCGAAGAACGTCGCGGCCATCGTCATGCACCCGGCCAGCAACTTCATGGGGCATTACCTGATCGGTCCGCTGGCCGAGCGCGGCATCACCTGCATGGGCCTGAACTCGCGCTACGCGGGCAACGACACGCTGCTGCTGATGGAGCGTGTCATCCAGGACCTGGGGGCGGGCGTGCGGTTCCTGCACTCGGAGGGTTACGACAAGGTCGTGCTGATCGGCAATTCCGGCGGCGCGGCGCTCGCGGCCTTCTACCAGGCGCAGGCCGAGAACCTGACGATCGAGCGCATGGTCGACGGCGACCCGGCGGGCCTGTCGCCGCAGGACCTGCCGCCGGTGCAGGGCCTGGCGCTGTGCGCGGCGCACGAGGGCCGCTCGCACCTGATGCGCCGCTGGATCGATCCCTCCGTGTTCGACGAGGCCGATCCGCTCACCGCCAACCCGGACCTGGACATGTACGACCCGGCCAATGGTCCGCCGTATCAGCCGGCGTTCCTGGCGCGCTTTCGCGCCGCGCAGGAGGCGCGGCTGGCGCGCATCGACCGCTGGGTGGAACAGCGCCTGGCGCTGCTGCGCGGAATGAAGGCGCCGGGCAGCCCGCGCGACCAGGTGTTCGTCATCCATCGCACGCATGCCGATCCGCGTTGCCTTGACCTGTCGCTGGACGCGAACGACCGCGACGTGGGCAGCGTGTGGGGCGCCGGCGCGGACGGCGCGCGCGCCGTCAATTACGCGGCCAGCCAGATGGGCCGCATCACTTCGCTCACCGGCTTCCTGTCGCAGTGGTCGCCGCGCAGCCGGGCCGACGGGCCGGGCAATCTCTCGCGCACTTCGGTGCCGGTGCTGCTGCACACCTACACCGCCGACCGGTCCACCTTCCCGAGCACGCGGGACGCGTGGCTGCAGGCGGCACCGGGCCGCATCCGCAACATCGACGTGAAGGGCGGGAACCACTACCTGGCGGGACAGCCGGCGCTGGTGGAGCAGGTGGCCGACGAGATGGCCGCCTGGATGAAGGCGCTCTAGAGAGCGTTGGCGCAGAGCGCGAGGCAAAGCCCTTGCGGGCCGACGGAGCGCTCATGCGGTTCCCAGTCCGTCTCGCCTCCCGGTAACGGGGTGCAATGAACGGATGGTGGGCCTGCCTCAGCGGCGGACCTTGTAGGAGAGCGGGGCGACTTGGCGGGATGCGCCGCCTACAGCTCAGGCAGAAACTTCAGCGAGTCGGAACGTCCGGGTCGCGGCCGTTGCCGCGCGGCACCCGCGTCAGTTCCGCCTTCTTCCAGGCTTCGAGTGCGCTGGCGGACCCACGGCCGGAGCGGCCGGTGCCGCCCTGCGGCCGGCTCGGCACGGTCGGTGGGGGCCGGTTCGGCTTGGCGGGAGCTTGCGGTTTGCGTTCCATGCAGCACCTTGGCGCATGGAGTGTTGGCGTGCGTTGCCCATGCCCGCGTCGGAATGCGCACCGCATGTGCGTGCGCGCGGGCCTAGCCGCGCGTCGGACGGAGCAGACCCGTCAGTTCCCGCTACGGGAAAGGCCGATGGTGGGGTCGTTCTGCACGCGCTGGTCCTCCTGCTCCCGCAGGCGCGTGATCACGCTGTCCAGCCCCTCGCCGCTGCCGACGGGACGGCGCGGCGTCCCGTCGTCCGGGACGTCCTGGGGTGGCTGCTGCTGGTTGCTGTTGGGCTCGCTCATGGCATCGATCAGCACCGTAAATGTGAATCTGTTGTGCGTCTGTAAGCGAAGGCCGACAACTTTGACAGGGGTGGGGTGCGACTGCGTGTGGGGCGTGTGCGTCGGTGACGCGCAGCGCGCCACGGGGGCTCGGCTTTACCGGGCCGGCGAGGCGATGAGCCTGTCAATCGTGACAGGTCGGCGCCATGATGAGCTCATGCTCGACAACGCCACGACTTCGCCCGTCTCCCCGGCCGCCCGCCGCAGCGTGCAGGCCGGACTCTGGATGTTCTTCGCCGGGGCCGCCCTGCTGCTCTGCGCGCTGCTGGCCCAGGTGGGCGCGGCGGGTTCCGCCGCGGCGACGCTGGCCGATCGCTTCCCCGGCTGGCCGACCTGGTTCGTCCCCGAATCGGCCGCCGGCTACACGGCGACGCTGATGATGGTCTGCTGGGGCGTGTGGTCGCTCGGCCGCGGGTTGCAGCTGGCGCGCGAAGCATCCGGTCGCCGCTAGCGCCGAAAACCTACAGACGCGCGGCGGCGCGCCGCACTAGATTGGCCGCGGACGCAATGTCCATCCACGAGGAGTCCGCGATGCCCGATCCCAAAGCCAACGCCAAGCTCACCGGCGACACCCATCTGCCCGACGTCGAATCCGACCTGCCCGTCCAGGGCGCTTCGGGCGCCGGACCGCAGGCGCGCACCCGCGAACAGGCCGCCCAGGCGCGCCGCGGCGTGCGCAAGGCGGGCGTGCTGACCGATCACGAGAGCGAGTCTCCGACCGACGAGCCGCCGCAGGATCGGTAGAACGCTCGTCATCCCCGCGAAGGCGGGGATCCAGTGCTCCCCCGCCGGCCGCTGAAATCGGAAGCTCGGGATTCCCGCCTTCGCGGGAATGACGGATGCCTGCCCATGGCCGTCGCGGGCGAGCGCTTCCGTTTCGTGGGCGCGATGTTTCTTCACCGGGCGCCGCGACGTTCTCCGCCGCCGACAACGGCAGGTCTCCTACATGGCCGGCTTGCGACGGGTCCGAGCATTCACCGGAACCCACCCACCCCGCACCAAGACCGCCATGCCGCCCGTCGACACCACCGCCGCCGCCATCGCCATCAGCGCCCCGCTCCACGGGCGACCGGCCAGCGGCTGGACCTCGTGGGCGCCTGAGGTGGCGGACCTGCCCGATCTCGCGGAAGCCGATGCCGAGGTCGGCCGGCTCGGCGGCATGCTCTGCATCCTGATGTGGGGCTGCGCCAGCCTGCTGGCGGTCTGGTATCTCTGAAGCCGAAAGGCCGCTCAGCCGACCAGCAGCTGCTCCGCCTGCGCGGCCGTGATGCCCAGCAGGTAGCCGCCCGCCAGGGCCCGCGCGAAATGCCGCAGGCCCGTGGGCTGGTGGCGCAGCGACACGCGGTACGCCTCCACTTCCGCCCACAGCCGGAACGCCGGGCAGGTGAAGTACAGCCACCAGAAACGCAGCACGCCGACTTCCTTCATCTGGCGGCAATGCACGGCCTCGTGCGCCAGCAGGCCGGGGTCGCGGCGCACGCGTGGATGCACGACCACCAGGCCGGGCAGGACGGTCATGCCGTCGGCCCAGAACAGCAATGAAGTGCTGACGATGCGCATGCGGCCCATTCTGCCGCGCCGCGCTTCGCTCAGGTGCTCATCAGGGCCCTGAGGACGTTCTCCGCGGTGGCCGGAGCGACCAGCGGAGCGCGACGGTCGCCGCGCGCCTGCGCGACCGCGTCGCGCAACGCTTCCCACGCGCTGATCGCCAGCATGAACGGCGGCTCGCCCACCGCCTTGCTGCCGCCCACGTTGTCCTCGCGGTTGGCCTCGGGCCAGAGCTCGACCCGGAAATGCTCGGGCACGTCGCCGGTCGCGGGGATCTTGTACGTGCTGGGCGCATGCGTGGCGAGCAGGCCCTTGTCGTTCCAGACCAGCTGTTCGGTGGTGAGCCACCCCACGCCCTGGATGAAGCCGCCCTCGATCTGCCCGATGTCGATGGCCGGGTTCAGCGAGGTGCCCACGTCGTGGAGGATGTCCACCTTCAGCAGGCGGCTCTCGCCGGTCAGCGTGTCGATCGCGACTTCGCTGCAGGCGGCGCCGTAGCTGAAGTAGAAGAACGGCCGGCCGGTGAGCGTGGTCTTGTCGTAGTGGATCTTGGGCGTGCGGTAGAAGCCGTCGCTCCACAGCTGGATGCGGTTGGCGTACGCGGCCTTGACCACTTCGTCGAAGCTGCGCACGGCCTTGGGCGAGATCACCTGGCCGCCGCGCAGGCTCACCGCGCCGGCCCCGCAGCCGTCCAGCCCGGCGACGAAGGCGGCGAGGTTGTCGCGCACGTTGCGCGCCGCGAACTGCGCGGCGCGGCCGTTGAGGTCGGTGCCGCTGGAAGCGGCGGTGGCGGATGCGTTGGGCACCTTGCCGGTTTCGGTGGGCGTGCAGCGGACGCGCTCGAACGGCACGCCCAGCTCGTCGGCCACCACCTGCATCACCTTGGTGTGCAGGCCCTGGCCCATCTCGGTGCCGCCGTGGTTGACCTGCACGCTGCCGTCGGTGAACACGTGCACCAAGGCGCCGGCCTGGTTGAAGAAGGTGGCGGTGAAGCTGATGCCGAACTTGACCGGCGTGATCGCGATGCCGCGCTTGATCACGTCGCTCTTCGCGTTCCAGGCCGCGATCCGCTCGCGCCGCGCCCGGTAGCCGCTGCTCTTCTCGAGCTGCGAGATCAGCGGATCGAGGATGTTGTCCTCGACCTTCATCTGGTAGTGCGTGACGTCGCGCTCGCCCACGCCGTACAGGTTGGCCTTGCGCACGTCCACCGCATCGCGGCCCAGGTGGCGCGCGATGTCGCCGAGGATGGCCTCGATCAGGATCACGCCCTGCGGGCCGCCGAAGCCGCGGAAGGCGGTGTGGCTCTGCGTGTTGGTGCGGCAGCGGTAGGAGGCGATCTCCACGTCCGACAGGTAGTAGGCGTTGTCGGTGTGGAAGATGGCGCGGTCGGCCACCGGACCGGACAGGTCGGCCGAGAAGCCGCAGTTGGCCAGCATCGTGAGCTTGAGCGCGGTGAGCCGGCCGTCGTCGTCGAAGCCGGCCTCCCAGTCGTAGGCGAACGGATGCCGCTTGCCGGTGACCAGGAAATCGTCGTCGCGGTCCAGCCGCAGCTTGACCGGTCGCCGCATCTTGCGCGCGGCCAGCGCCGCCCACACCGCCATGTGGCCGGCCTGGGTCTCCTTGCCGCCGAAGCCGCCGCCCATGCGCCGGCATTCCACCGTCACCGCGTTGTTCTCCAGGCCGAGCGCGTGCGCCACCCAGTGCTGCACCTCGCCCGGGTGCTGGGTGCTGGAGTGGATCCACCACTGGTCCTGCTCCAGCGGCAGGGCGTAGGCGACCTGGCCTTCCAGGTAGAAGTGCTCCTGGCCGCCGACCTCCAACTGGCCGGAGAGGCGGTGCTTCGCGGACGCGAGCGCCGCTTCCGGCTCGCCCCGGCGGACGATCACCGGCGGCAGCACATAGCTCTGGGCCGCATGGGCCTGCCGGACGTCCAGCACGGGCGAAAGCGGATCGATCTGCAGCTTCACCTGGCGCGCGGCGCGGCGCGCCTGCATCACGCTGTCGGCGACCACCAGGCCGACGACCTGGCCGACGTGCTGAACCTTGTCGATCGCGAAGATCGGCTCGTCGTGGACGAAGGTGGCCAGCAGCGGATCGCCCGGGATGTCGCGCGCGAGGACCACGCCGCGCACGCCGGGCATCGCCTCGGCCGCGCTCGCGTCGATGCCGCGCAGCAGGCCGTGCGCCACCGTGGACAGGATGGGCGCCGCGTGCAGCGTGCCCCTGGCCTCGGGGATGTCGTCGACGTAGGTCGCGGCGCCCGCCACCTGCGCCCGGGCGCTCTCGTGCGGTCGCGAGCGGCCCATCGCGGGCAGCGGCGAAGCCGGCGCGTGCGGCGACCGGGTGGCGGGCGCGAGGTTGCGCTCGCCGGCATCGGCGGGACCGCCCGGTCCGCCGCCGGTGGTGGAGGTGAATTCGTTGTCGCGCGCGGTCATGCCGTCAGCTCCCGCAGCGTGAACTGCTCCAGGTTGATCGCCGTCTCGCCCCGCGACTCGAGCCAGAACCGCTGCATCAGGTTGCCGAGCACGGTGCTGCGGTAGCCGGCGCTGGCGCGCATGTCGGAGATCGGCTGGAACTCGGTTCGCAGGATGTCGCCGGCCTGGCGGGCCGCATCGGCGTTCCAGGCGCGGCCGGCCAGGAAGGCCTCGGTCCGCGCGGCACGCACCGGGGTGGCCGCGACGCCGCCGGCGCCGATGGCGACGTCCTTCACGCGCTCGCCTTCGAGCTCCATCCGAACCGCCAGGCAGACGGCGGAGATGTCGTCGTCGAAGCGCCTGGAGACCTTGTAGGCGCGCAGGAACTCATCCGGCCGCGGCTTGGGCACCAGGATCCAGGCCAGCACTTCGTCCGGGGCGAGCACGTTGCGGCGGTAGCCCGTGTAGAAGGCCTCGAGCGGCAGGTGGCGGTGGCCGTCCTGCTTCATCAGGACCACCTGGGCGCCCAGCGCGATCAGCAGCGGCATGGAGTCGCCGATCGGCGAGCCGTTGGCGACGTTGCCGCCCAGCGTGCCGGCATTGCGCACCGGCAGGCCGGCGAAGCGGTTCGCGAAGGCCTTGAGCTGCGGGCGCTGCGCCACCAGGGCGGCGAAGGCGTCGGTCAGCGTGACCGCGGCGCCGATGGCGATGTGGTTCTCGTAATCCTCGATGCGGCGCAGCTCGCGCGCGCGGGTGACGTCCAGCAGCTGGTCGAAGCGGCGGTGCTGCTTGGTGATCCAGAGGCCGACGTCGGTGCAGCCGGCGACGATCTGGGCCGCCGGATGGGCGGCGCGGGCGGCGAGCAGGTCGTCCAGGGTTTCGGGGGCGAGGTAGGGAAGCTCCGGATCCCCGCCTTCGCGGGGATGACGGAGTTCAGCGAGAGCGCGGAGAACGGTCGCCTCGTCCACCGCCGCCTTCGGCAGCTCGGCCATCTTCCGGGCCGCATCCAGGATCGGCCGGTAGCCCGTGCAGCGGCACAGGTTGCCGGACAGCTCTTCCTGCGCCAGCTCGCGGCTGATAGCCCGGCCGTGGCACACGTGGTTCTGGTACATGCCGAAGAGGCTCATCACGAAGCCCGGCGTGCAGAAGCCGCACTGGGATCCGTGGCACTGGACGATGGCTTCCTGGACCGGATGCAGGGTGCCGTCGTCCGCGGCCAGGTCTTCCACGGTCCAGAGCGCCCGGCCATCGACCGAATGGGCCAGCTGGATGCAGCTGTTGACGGCCCGGTAGTGCAGGCGACCGTCACGCTCCTCGCCCAGCACGACCGTGCACGCGCCGCAGTCGCCTTCGCCGCAGCCTTCCTTGGTGCCGGTGGCGCCCAGGTCCTCGCGCAGCACCTCGAGCAGGGTGCGGTCGGGTGGTACATTGCCCAGCGCGACGAGCTCGCCACGGCGGATGAATCGGATGGTCTTGGGATGCATGCAGGCAGGGAGATGGATTACCGCGGTTGGAGGGTAGAACGCCAGCATGCCACCGGCATAAGCCGTGCCATATCAAAACCATGCCGCTGGCGGTATGAGAGACCAAGCCCTTTTCGACAAGATCGATCTCCATCTCATCCGGGTCCTGCACACCGTGTTGACTGAACGCAGCGTCTCCCGCGCCGCCATGCGCCTGGGCATGCACCAGCCGCAGGTCTCGGCCGCCCTCAAGCGCCTTCGCGAGCTGGCCGGCGACCCGTTGCTGGTGCGTTCGGGCGCGACGATGGTGCCCACCGACGCCGGCCTGCGCATGATCGAGCCGAGCGCCAGCATCCTGCAGGCGGCCCAGGCCCTCTTCAGCGACGTGCGCGGCTTCGATCCCGCCACCGCCACCAACACCTTCCGCCTGGCCGCCAGCGACTACCTGGACCCGCAGTTCCTGCCCGGCCTGGTGGCCGACCTGCGGCAGGCCGCGCCGCGCACCCGCGTCGAGATCCATCCGCTGTCGCCGGATGGCGACTACCACGCGCGCCTGGCCCAGGGCGACACCGACGTGGTGGTCGGCAACTGGCTGCAGCCGCCCGGCGACCTGCATCGCACGGAGCTGTTCACCGACGAAGTGGCGTGCCTGGTGGCGCGCGACCATCCGGCGGTGCGGCGCGGCTGGACCGCGCAGGACTGGCTGGCATCGGAACACGTGGCGCCCACGCCCATGCATCCCGGCGCGCGCGGCGTCATCGACGAACACCTGGAGGGCCTCGGCCTGGAACGGAACATCACCGCGCGCTGCGCGCATTTCGGCCTGATCCCGGCCATGGTCGCTTCCAGCCTGCTGGTGATGACGACCGGTCGCCTCTTCTGCGAGCGCTACCTCGCGCGGCTGCCGGTCGCCATCCTCCAGCCTCCCGTGGAATTCCCGCCGCTCACCTACTACCTGCTGTGGCACGAGCGCAGCCACGCGTCGGCCGCCACCCGCTGGCTGCGCGGGCGAATCAAGGCCGCGGCCGGGCGGCTCAGGACGGTCGAAGCATGAGCACGCCGCCCCGCCTGCGCCTGCAAGGCATCACCAAGCGCTACCCGGCCGTGGTGGCCAACGACGGCATCTCGCTGGAGGTGCTGCCGGGCCAGACCCATGCCGTGCTGGGCGAGAACGGCGCCGGCAAGTCCACGCTGATGAAGATCATCTACGGCTCGGTCAAGCCCGACGCCGGCCAGGTGCTGTGGAACGGCCAGCCGGTGCAGGTGCGAAATCCGCACGAGGCGCGCGCGCTGGGCATCAGCATGGTGTTCCAGCACTTCAGCCTGTTCGACACGCTGACCGTCGCCGAGAACGTGTGGCTCGGACTGGGACGCGGCCTGGCGCTGGCCGAGGTGGCCCGCCGCATCGAGGGCAAGGCCGCCGAGTACGGACTGCACGTCGATCCCTCCCGGCCGGTGCACACGCTGTCGGTGGGCGAGATGCAGCGGGTGGAGATCATCCGCGCGCTGCTGACCGATCCGCAGCTGCTGATCCTGGACGAACCGACCTCGGTGCTGACGCCGCAGGCGGTCGAGAAGCTGTTCATCGTGCTGCGCCAGCTGGCGGCCCAGGGCTGCAGCATCCTGTACATCAGCCACAAGCTGCACGAGATCCGCGAGCTGTGCGACGCCTGCACCGTGCTGCGCGGCGGCCGCGTCACCGGTGAATGCGATCCGCGCCAGGAGAGCAACGCCTCGCTCAGCCGCATGATGATCGGCGCCGAGCCGCCGCGGCTGGAGCACCGCGCCCACACGCCGGGCGCCGCGGTGCTGGAGGTCGACCGCCTCACGCTGGAGCGCGACTCGCCCTTCGGCGTGGACCTGCAGGACATCGCGCTGCAGGTGCGCGCCGGCGAGGTGGTGGGCATCGCGGGCGTGTCGGGCAACGGCCAGCGCGAGCTGCTGTACGCGCTGTCGGGCGAAGACACGCGGGCCGCGCCGGCCGCCGTGCGCGTCGCCGGCCAGCCGGCCGGTCGTCTGGGCCCGGCGCAAAGGCGCCGTCTGGGCCTGCATTTCGTTCCCGAGGAAAGGCTCGGCCGCGGTGCCGTGCCCTCGCTCGGGCTGGCGCACAACCTGATGCTCACGCGCACCGACGCGGTGGGCCGCAGCGGCTGGATCGACGTCAAGGGATTGCGCGCGCAGGCCCGGGACGTGATCCGCCGCTTCAATGTGAAGGCGGGCGGGCCCGACGCGGCGGCGCGTTCGCTGTCGGGCGGCAACCTGCAGAAATTCATCGTCGGCCGGGAGATCGACGCGAAACCGAAACTGCTGGTGATCTCGCAGCCGACCTGGGGCGTGGACGTGGGCGCCGCCGCCCAGATCCGCGGCGAGATCCTGGCGCTGTCCGAAGCCGGCTGCGCCGTGCTGGTGGTCAGCGAGGAACTGGAGGAGCTGTTCGAAGTGAGCGACCGCCTGCACGTGATCGCCAAGGGCCGCCTGTCGCCGTCGCTCGCGCGCGGCGAGGCGACGGTGGAGAAGATCGGCGCCTGGATGAGCGGCCTGTGGGACGCGCCCGCCGAGGTCGCCGCGCGGGAGGCCGCCGATGCTTAGGCTGGAAGCAAGGCCCGAGGCCTCGCGGCTGTGGAGCGTCGGCTCGCCGGTGCTGGCGCTGGCGCTCACCGTCGTCATCGGCGTGCTGCTGTTCATGGCGCTGGGCAAGGACCCGGTGCGCGGGCTGCAGGTGTTCTTCTGGGAGCCGATCAAGTCGGCCTACGCGCTGGGCGAGCTGACCGTCAAGGCCACGCCGCTGCTGCTGATCGCGCTGGGGCTGGCGGTGTGCTTCCGCTCCAACGTGTGGAACATCGGCGCCGAAGGCCAGTTCGTCCTTGGCGCGATCCTGGCCGGCGGCGTCGCGCTGATGGCCGACAAGACGACCGGGCGGTGGATCGTCCTGGTCATCCTGCTGGCCGGCATCGCGGGTGGCATGTTGTGGGCTTCGCTCACCGCGCTGCTGCGCGACCGCTTCAACGCCAACGAGATCCTGGTCAGCCTGATGCTGGTGTACGTGGCCGAGCAGCTGCTGTTCTACCTGGTGTTCGGGCCGTGGAAGGACCCGGGCGGCTACAACTTCCCGCAGACCCGCACCTTCGAATCGGTGACGCAGATCCCGCGGCTGATGCAGGGCTCGCGGGTGAGCATCGGATTGCTGATCGCGCTGGCGGGCGTGGCGGTGCTGTGGGTCTTCCTGTTCCGCACCCGCGCCGGCTTCGCCCAGCAGGTGGGCGGACTGGCGCCGGCGGCGGCCCGGTACGCGGGCTTCTCCTCGCGGCGCGCGCTGTGGCTGGCGCTGCTGGTCAGCGGCGGCTGCGCCGGTCTGGCCGGCGCGCTGGAAGTCGCGGGGCCCATCGGGCAGCTGACGCCCTACGTGCCGGCCGGCTACGGCTTCGCGGCCATCATCGTGGCGTTCGTGGGCCGGCTGCATCCGGTCGGGATGGTGTTCTCGGCGGTCCTCATGAGCATGTTCTACATCGGCGGTGAACTGGCGCAGTCGCGCCTGGGGCTGCCCAAGTCGCTGACCGGCGTGTTCCAGGGGCTGCTGCTGTTCACGCTGCTGGCGTGCGACACGCTGATCGCGTACCGGGTGCGGTGGGCGCCGAAGCAACCGGCGGCGGCCGCCGCGGGTTCCGGCACCGTGCCGGCCAAGCAGGGGACGGCGTGATGGAAAGCTACGCACTGCTCTTCGCCGCCACCCTCAACGCCGGCACCGTGCTCGCGCTGGCGGCGCTCGGCCTGCTGGTCAACGAGAAGGCCGGGGTGGTCAACCTGGGCGCGGAGGGCATCATGCTCTGCGCCGCGCTCGCCGGCTTCGTGACGGTGGTGCACACCGGTGTCGACCTGCTGGGCTTCGCGGCCGGCATGGGCGCCGGCGCCTTGCTCGCCGCGCTGTTCGGCCTGCTGGTGATCTGGCTCAACACCAACCAGTACGCCACCGGCCTGGCGCTCAGCCTGTTCGGCGCGGGCTTCTCCGCGTTCGCGGGCATCAAGTACGTCCAGGAGAAGCTGCCGGAGCGGCCGCGCTTCTCGATCCCCGTGCTGGGCGACATCCCGCTGGTGGGGCCCGCGCTGTTCCGCCAGCACCCGATGGTCTACGTGGCCATCGCGCTGGTGATCTTCCTGATCTGGTTCCTCTACCGCTCGCGCGCGGGCCTGGTGCTGCGCTCGGTGGGCGAGTCGCCCGAGTCGGCGCACTCGCTTGGCTACCCGGTGCGGCGCATCCGCCTGGCCGCGGTGGTGGCCGGTGGCGCGCTGTGCGGCCTGGCCGGTGCGTACCTGGCGGTGATCTACACGCCGCTGTGGGTGGAAGGCATGGTCGCCGGCCGCGGCTGGATCGCCCTGGCCCTGACCACGTTCGCCACCTGGCGGCCGGCGCGCGTGCTGCTGGGCGCGTACCTGTTCGGCGGCGTCACCATGCTGCAGTTCCACCTGCAGGGCAGCGGGGTCGAAGTGGCCAGCCAGTTCCTCACCATGCTGCCCTACCTGGCGACCATCGTGGTGCTGGCCCTCATCTCGCGCAACCCGGCCTGGATCCGCGTCAACATGCCGGCTTCGCTTGGGAAACCCTTCCATCCCGGCACATAATTTGCGGTTTCATCCAGCCCATCAACACTCAGAGGACTTCATGACCGATCTCAGAAAACGCTCCCTGCTGCAGGCCGCCGCGCTGACGGCGCTGGCCGCCACGGCCCTGGTGGGCTGCGGCAAGAAGGAAGAGCCGGCCGCGCCCGCTGCCGCCCCGACGGCGGCCGCGCCCGCCGCTTCCGCCCCCGCGCCGGTCAAGGCGGAGCCGCTGAAGATCGCGTTCGCCTACATCGGCCCGGTGGGCGACGGCGGCTGGACCTTCGCGCACGACAACGGCCGCAAGGCGGTCGAGAAGGAGTTCGGCGACAAGGTCCAGACCAGCTTCGTGGAGAACGTGCCCGAGTCCGCCGACGCCGAGCGCGTCATCCGCGACATGGCCAGCTCCGGCGCCAAGCTGGTGTTCGGCACCACCTTCGGCTACATGGAGCCGATGGGGAAGGTGGCCGCTGACCACAAGGACGTGAAGTTCGAGCACGCCACCGGCTACAAGACCGCCGACAACCTGCGCACCTACGACAGCCGCACCTACGAAGGCGCGTACATGGCGGGTGTCATCGCCGGCAAGATGACCAAGACCAACACGCTGGGCGTGGTGGGCTCGGTGCCGATCCCGGAAGTGGTCCGCAACATCAACAGCTTCACCCTGGGCGCGCAATCGGTGAACCCGAAGATCAAGACCAAGGTGGTCTGGGTCGGCAAGTGGTTCGATCCGCCGAAGGAGACCGAGGCCGCCACGTCGCTGATCAACGGCGGCGCCGACGTGCTGATGCAGAACACCGACTCGTCGGCCGTGTTGCAGACCGCCGAGAAGATGGGCAAGCGCGCCTTCGGCTGGGACAGCGACATGACCAACTACGGCCCCAAGGCCCACCTGGGCTCGGCCGTCATCAACTGGGGCCCGTACTACATCAAGGCCACGCGTGACGCGCTGGAAGGCAAGTGGCAGGGCAACCAGCAGTCGTGGTGGGGCGTGAAGGAAGGCGCCATCGACATGGTGTCCGTGGCCGCCGACGTGCCGGAAGACGCGAAGAAGCGCCTCGAAGAGGTCAAGGCCGGCCTGAAGGACGGCAGCTTCCAGATCTGGAAGGGCCCGATCAAGGACAACGCCGGCAAGGAAGTGGTGGCCAAGGACGCCGTCGCGGACGACAAGTTCCTGGTCGGCATCAACTTCTACGTGCAGGGCGTGGAAGGCAAGGTGCCGGGCGGCGACAAGAAGTAAACGCGCTGAAGCCAACAAGAAAAAGGCCGCGAACGCGGCCTTTTTCTTTGGGGCTCTCGTTCAGCAAGGCCGCGAGGTCGGCCGACTCGAGTATTTGGTTCGTTCGCCGCGAAGACCTAGCGTCGGGCCTTCAGAAAGGAAGCCCGATGAACCCTGTTCGACTTTTCCTGTTCGCCGCGCTGATGGCGCTGGCACACGCGGCGCACGCCGGACCCACAGACCGTATCCCATGCATCGCCCCGTACGAGGGCAATGCGGAGCTGCATGAGGCGTGCATGATTCCGCCGCTGCATCCCGACTATCCTCCCAACGCACCACTGTGCGGCACTGACAAGTATGGCGAGCCGCTCCGCTACCACCCGATCAAGGGATGCATCCCCGGCTCCTACACCGGTCGATGCCTGACCTGCACCGGGGTCAACTGGACCGTCCGCAACGGACCGTACGCACAGTACGGCGAATGCAGCGTCAGCTCGATCAGCAGCAGTGGGTATGTCTGGAACGCGACCTACACCATGCCGCTCGAGAGCAGGAGCCAGTGCAGCTGCGCCTGGATGGTCTACAACCCCGGCAGCAGTTCATGCAATCGAACGGACTGGAAGTGCGGCTACAACGGAAGGGACTGCGACTACCAGCCGCCGCCGGAGCCCCAGCCGAACTGATGAAACGGACAGGGGCCGCGATCGCGGCCCTTTCTCATGGCGCGCAGACCTTCTGCGCCAGCTCCCCGATCATGGTCCCCGGCGCTATCGGCTCGACCGACTGTTCCTTGGCGCCGCCCACGTACTTGCCCTGGCCCATGGGCCCGGAGTAGTACATGGTGCGCAGGTAGCGGAAGGTGCCGGCCTTGCACTGGAACTCGATCAGCGCCTTGCCCGACTGCACGCCGGCCTGCGGCTCGCGCAGGGCGAACAGCCGCCACACGCGCTTGTGGTCGCCCTCCACGCGAATGCCGGCCTTGTCGAAGTAGTACGCGCCGTTTTCGCTCTGGCCGTAGCTCACCCACTCGGTGGCGTGGGCCGAGGTCGCCAGGGCCGCCAGCGCGAAGGCCGCGGAGCGGAACAGGGCGGGGCGGGGATTCACGATGCCGACTTCTCCCGGGCCGCCGCGGGCGCCGCCAGGTCGAGGTCCAGGTCGACACCCCCCGCGAAGTTCAGGTCCAGCTCCGGCAGCAGCGGCGCCTTTTCCAGCGCGTTGAAGTCCAGGTCCAGGCCCAGGTTGATCATGGCGCTCGGCATCGACTCCTGCGCATCCAGCTCCATCAGCGGCATCGGCTGGGTGTTGATGTGCGAGTTCTCGAACTGCGGGGGCTCCTTGTCCTCCAGGCCCGTCACCATCGTGGGCGTGTAGGGCCGGCCGTCTTCCTCCGAGGTGACGTCCAGCGCGATGCTGTAGAGCAGCAGCAGTTCGCGCGACGCTTCCAGGTCGAACATGATGGCGCCGGGCGCGCGCTCCTCGAACAGCGACTTCTCGATCTCCTGCATCACGCGCGTCGACGGCCACAGCAGCTCGATGCGCGACAGCGCCTTGGGATACTGCTCCAGGCCGCCGTTCTGCGTGTGCGCTTCCTCGAACCGTGGCAGGCGAGCGGCGAAGTGCTTCTGGAACTCCTCGCGCACGCGTTCGTAGTCCTCGGCGCGCTGCAGCTTGCGGCACAGGTCCAGCAGGTCCAGCCAGAGGAAGGGGCTGCCGCCCAGGTGTTCCAGCAGCCGGGTCTCGAGCAGCTCGATGGCCTTCTCCGGCTGGCCGATCGCGAGGAAGAAGTTGGCCTTCTCCTGCACGTCCAGCAGCTCCTCGGCGCTGGGCAGCATGCGGCTGCGGCTGTAGCCGCTCTCCGCCGTGCGCACGCCACCCGTGCCCACGTTCGCCTGCCCCGACCAGCCGCTGTCGGGCTCGGGTGCGATGCGTGGCGGCTCCGGCGCGTGGTCGGGGAAGCTGCTGTCCACGAAGCTGCTGTCCCCATGGGAGGGAGCCGGCGCCGCCGGCGCGCGCTGGTACCAGGCGCGCTGCGCCGCGGTCTCGCGCGAACGGCGCCACAGCAGCAGCGCCAGTCCGACGGCGATGGCGCCGGCGATGCCGGCGATGATGTCGCGCGCCAGGTTGCGCTGGTCCACCAGCTTCTGCAGCTGGTCCGACTGGCGGCGGGTCTGTTCGCGCAGTGCCTGGATCTCGGCCTGGACGGCCTGCGACTGCTCGCGCGCGGCGGCCAGCTGCTTCTCCGGCGGGGAGTTGATCTCCTGCCAGGCGGCCACGGCTTCGGCGCGGGTCATGGCGTTGGGCGGCGGCGGGGCCAGCTGGGCCGACGACTTGAGCACCGGCGCCTGGTCGATGGCGATGTCCAGCAGGTCGACCTGGAGCCGGGGGCGGCCTTCGGCGGGCGGCGCCTTGCCGACGGGACGGG
>JAEWBU010000159.1 GCA_023390985.1 Pseudomonadota bacterium | reverse complement strand
AGGTGGTCGGCGGCTTCGCGGATCTCGCGCTCGCCGGGCAGGAACACGAGGATGTCGCCCGCGGCGTTGCCCTGCCAGAGCTCGTCCACCGCGTCGGCGATGGCCTCGTCCAGCCCGTAGTCGCGCGCCTCCTCAAACGGCCGGTAGCGCTGTTCCACCGGGTACATGCGGCCGGAGACGTAGATGATCGGCGCCTTGCCGCGGGCCGAAGCGAAGTGCTCGGCGAAGCGGTCGGCGTCGATCGTGGCGGACGTCACCACGATCTTCAGGTCGGGCCGGCGCGGCAGCAGCTGCCGCAGGTAGCCCAGCAGGAAATCGATGTTGAGGCTGCGCTCGTGGGCCTCGTCGATGATCAGCGTGTCGTAGGCCGACAGCAGCGGGTCGGTCTGGGTCTCGGCCAGCAGGATGCCGTCGGTCATCAGCTTGACCGAGGCGTCGCGCGAGAGCCGGTCCTGGAAGCGGACCTTGTAGCCCACCACCTCGCCCAGCGGCGTCTCCAGCTCCTCGGCGATGCGGCGCGCCACGCTGGACGCGGCGATGCGGCGCGGCTGCGTGTGGCCGATGAGGCGGCCCTTCTCGCCGGGCTTCGCGTTGAGCTTGCCGCGGCCCATGGCCAGGGCGATCTTGGGCAGCTGGGTCGTCTTGCCGGAGCCGGTCTCGCCGCAGACGATGACCACCTGGTGCTGCGCCATGGCCTGCGCGATCTCGTCGCGCTTGCCGGAGACGGGCAGCGATTCGGGAAAAGTGATGCGGGGAGCGGGCAAGGCGGCGGAGAAAACAGCGACTGCGCCGCGGTGGCGCAACCCGTGATTATCGGCCGGGTTCGGGCTCGAGCTCGGCGATCTGCTTCTCGGCTTCGTCGTAGCAGGCCACGCGGCTGGCGTAGCTCCAGGCGGTGCGCGACATGGCCCGGGTGGCCGCGACCGCCGTCTGCGCGCGCATGTGCGGGGGCGCCACCAGCACGCCCACGCCGACCTCGGCCACCCAGGTGGTGCGGGTGGATTCCAGCTCGGCCATGTCCTTGCTGGTGCCCAGCGCGACGGGGCGGGAGAGCTTCTGGGCCACCAGGTGGGCCAGGTCGATCAGCGGATCGGCCGCGTTCGGGCGCGGCATCAGCAGGAGGAACGCGTCGGTGTCCAGCCGGCCCAGCTGCATGCCGGCCGGCAGCAGGCGGCGCAGGCGGCTGGCGCACATGAACAGGCCGTGGTTGAAGGCGGCGCGGCCGTGCAGCTGCTCCAGCGCGTCCAGGTTGGCGATGGACACCACCAGCACGCCCAGCGGCCAGCCCTCGCGGTGGCCGCGGGCGAAGGCGTCGCCGACGATCAGGTGCGTCTCGTGGTGCGACGAGAGTCGGGTGACGGGGTCGTAGCCCGGGCCGTGCACCATCGCCTGGCGCACGTCGATCAGGTAGGCATAGCGCGACCACATCGCCGTGGCCATGCAGCCGGTGTAGGCGATGGCGGCGACGGCGCTGAGCGCATGCAAGGGCCAGGACGTGAGTTCCGGCGAGATCGCATGGGAGGTGAGCCCGGCGATCGCCAGCGACATGCAGGACACGCCGGCCACCGCCAGCCAGCTGACGGAAGCGCCGCGCCAGGCGGTGCGCAGCGCGGCGGCCAGGCCCAGGAAGACCAGCGTGGCCTGGAGGCCGACGGCCAGGACCAGCGCGTCGTCCGCCGGCAGCGACCAGCCCAGCGCCACGACCGCGAGCGCGGTGGCCACCACGCTGCCGGCGACGATGGCACGCGGGCGCGGCTCGCGCAGGAGGCCCAGCAGCCGCAGCAGCATCAATCCGAGGACGGCCGAGGTCAGGGCGGCGGTGTGCGCCTGCAGGCGCATCAGGCCGTCGCCCGGGTGCACCGGCACCCAGCCGAGGAAGACGAGCACGTAGAGGGCGGACAGCAGGGCCGAGAGCGAGCCGGTGACGGCGACCCGGCGGGCCGAGCGGCGGAAGGCGAGCACGGCGGCGGCCAGCGACAGGCCGGCCGCGCCGAAGAAGGCTCCCCAGAATCCCACCGCCACGCTGTCCATGCGCTTGCGCCCCTCGTGCCGCCGGTGCGGCCGGACCGTACCTTACACTGTCCCGCTCCCCTCGCCTTCTTCGCCGCTGTCAGTCTTCACAGTCGCATGTCCACCGTCTTCAATTTCACCTTCGTGCCCTGGTTCCGCTCGGTGGCGCCCTACATCCACATGCATCGCGGCAAGACCTTCGTGGTCGCGGTCGCCGGCGAGGCCATCGCCGCCGGCAAGCTGCAGGCGATCGCCCAGGACATCGCGCTGATCCAGAGCATGGGCGTCAAGCTGGTGCTGGTGCACGGCTTCCGCCCGCAGGTCAACGAGCAGCTGCGGGCCAAGGGCCACGAGGCGCGCTATTCGCACGGGATCCGCATCACGGACGAAGTGGCGCTCGACTGCGCCCAGGAGGCTGCGGGCCAGCTGCGCTACGAGATCGAAGCCGCCTTCAGCATGGGCCTGCCCAACACGCCGATGGCCGGCTCGACCATCCGCGTGATCTCGGGCAACTTCATCACCGCGCGGCCGGTGGGCATCGTGGACGGCGTGGACTTCCAGCACTCCGGCATGGTGCGCAAGGTGGACGTGGCAGGCATCAAGCGTTCGCTGGACCACGGCGCCATGGTGCTGCTGTCGCCCTTCGGCTTCTCGCCGACCGGCGAGGCGTTCAACCTGACCATGGAGGAAGTCGCCACCAGCGTGGCGATCGCCCTGCAGGCCGACAAGCTGGTGTTCCTGACCGAGGTCCCCGGCATCCGCGTCAACCCCGGCGAGCCCGAGTCCGACGACAACCCGATCGACACCGAGCTGCCGCTGGCGGCGGCCGAGCGCATCCTGGCCAGCCTGCCCAGCCCGCAGCAACCGACCGACATCGCGTTCTACCTGCAGCACTGCGTGAAGGCCTGCAAGGCGGGCGTGGAGCGCAGCCACATCATCCCGTTCGCGGTGGACGGCTCGCTGCTGCTGGAGATCTACGTGCACGACGGCATCGGCACGATGGTGATCGACGAGAAGCTGGAGGAGCTGCGCGAGGCAACCGCCGACGACGTGGGTGGCATCCTGCAGCTGATCGAACCCTTCGAGCGCGACGGAACGCTGGTGCGGCGCGAGCGCACGGAGATCGAGCGCGACATCGCCAACTACAGCATCATCGAGCACGACGGCGTGATCTTCGCCTGCGCGGCGCTCTACCCGTACCCCGAAGCGCGCACCGGCGAAATGGCGGCGCTGACCGTCTCGCCCCAGAGCCAGGGCCAGGGCGACGGCGAGAAGATCCTCAAGCGCGTCGAGCAGCGCGCCAAGGCGATGGGCCTGGACAGCATCTTCGTGCTCACGACGCGCACCATGCACTGGTTCCTCAAGCGCGGCTTCGTGCAGGTCGAGCCCGACTGGCTGCCGGAAGCACGCAAGCGCAAGTACAACTGGGACCGGCGGTCGATGGTGTTCGTCAAGAAGCTCACGTAGGCCGCCCGCAAGATTGAGGGGGCGATTGAAACCAAAAGAACTAGTTTCGGTTTAGACTCCCCGCATGACCGACAACGTCTCCCTCATCGTCATCGAGCACCTCAAGGCGCTCCGCAATGAGCTGCGTGACTTCAAGGTGGAACTGCGCTCCGACATGGAGATGGTCAGGAATCGCCTGAACTCGGTCGAGAAGCAGGTGGCCTACTTCCACGAAGACCTCGCCGGCATCCACAGCCGGCTGGATCGGGTCGAGGTGCGGCTCGACCGCGTCGAGCGCCGCCTCGACCTGGCTCACTGACTCAGGCCGCCGCCAGCCGCGGCGCGCGCAGCTGCCGCGCGATGATCCCGATGAAGACGATGGCGAACGCCACGAACGCCACGAACGACCAGTTGGCGATGGAGCCGCCCAGGAAAGTCCAGTCGATCTTGGTGCAGTCGCCGCTGCCGCGGAAGATCATCGGGATGGCGCGCTTCAGCGGGAACGTCTCGATCATCCCGTAGAAGTCGCGCCCGCAGGACACGATCTCCGGCGGGTTCCACTGCAGCCAGCTCTGGCGCGCCGCGACGAAAGCGCCGAAACCCGCCGCCGCCAATCCCAGCGCGCTGCCCGTGATCCATGCGCCCCGGCGCGGGATCAGCGCCGAGATGCCGGCGACCAGGCCCACCAGGATCAATGCGTAGCGCTGCACGATGCACATCGGGCAAGGCTCCAGCCCCACCACGTGCTGCAGGTACAGCGCGAAGGCCAGCATGCCGGCGCAGGCCAGGAACACCAGGCCCAGCGTGCGGCGCGGCGCCGCGAACAACCAATCGAACAAATCCGTCTCCCGATTCGGGCCAGGCCCGATTTCAGGCCGCCCCTTCCACGAACACGCGAGCCCGCCGCGGCGTCACCACGAGCGTCTCGCCCTCCCGGAATCCCAGGTCCCTGAATTGTTGCGCAGGAATCTGCGCTTCGATGATGGACTCCTGGCCGCCCGGGCCGGCCGGTTGGGTTTCCTCGGCGGGAATGAGTTCCAGCCGGGCGATCGGCCCGACCACGATGGCGCGCGACAGCTGCACCACGATGCCGCGCGCGCCGGGCGAATAGCGCTGCACGTCCAGGTCGTGCGGACGCACGTAGGCGAAAGCCTTGGCGTTCTCCACGTCGGCGTGCTCGGGCGCGTCCAGCTGCAAGCCTTCCAGGTGCACCTCGCCCTGGTGGGCGCGGCCATGGAACATGTTGACGTCGCCGAGAAAGCCGTAGACGAACGGGCTGGCCGGATGGTCCCAGACGTCCTGGGGCGACCCCACCTGCTCCACGCGGCCGGAATTCATCAGCACCACGCGATCGGCCACTTCCAGCGCCTCTTCCTGGTCGTGCGTGACGAAGATGCTGGTGACGTGCAGTTCGTCGTGCAGGCGGCGCAGCCAGCGGCGCAGTTCCTTGCGCACCTTGGCGTCCAGCGCGCCGAACGGCTCGTCCAGCAGCAGCACCTTGGGCTCCACCGCCAGCGCGCGGGCCAGCGCGATGCGCTGGCGCTGTCCGCCCGACAGCTGCGCCGGGAAGCGGTCGGCCAGCCAGTCCAGCTGCACCAGGCCGAGCAGCTCGTGCACCTTCTGCTTGATCTGCGCCTCGCTCGGACGCTGGCCCCGCGGCTTCACCCGCAGGCCGAAGGCGACGTTCTCGAACACGGTCATGTGGCGGAACAGCGCGTAATGCTGGAACACGAAGCCGACCTGGCGCTCGCGCACGTGCACGTCGGTCGTGTCCTCGCCGGCGAACAGGATGCTGCCGCTGTCAGCCGTCTCCAGCCCCGCGATGATCCGCAGCAGCGTGGTCTTGCCGCAGCCCGAGGGGCCCAGCAGCGCGAGCAGCTCGCCCGAGGCGATGTCGAGCGACACGTTGCGCAGCGCGTGGAAGTCGCCGAATGTCTTGCTGACGTTTCTGATTTCGATGCTCATCGCGATTTCCTAGGGAATCAGGCCGCCGCCGGCCGCTCCGGCGGCAGCTCGGCCACCGCCTTCATCTGCCGCTCGTGCTGCCACTCGGCCAGGGTCTTGATCGCCAGCGTCACCAGCGCCAGCAGGGCCAGCAGCGAGGCCACGGCGAACGCGGCCACCGACTGGTATTCGTTGTAGAGGATCTCCACGTGCAGCGGCATGGTGTTGGTCTGCCCGCGGATGTGGCCCGACACCACCGACACCGCGCCGAACTCGCCCATGGCGCGGGCGTTGCACAGGATGACGCCGTAGATCAGGCCCCACTTGATGTTGGGCAGCGTCACGTGGCGGAAGGTCTGCCAGCCGCTCGCACCCAGCACGATGGCGGCCTGCTCCTCCTCGTTGCCCTGCGCCTGCATCAACGGGATCAGCTCGCGAGCGATGAAGGGGAAGGTCACGAAGATGGTCGCCAGCACGATGCCCGGCACGGCGAACACGATCTTGATGTTGTGCTCCGCCAGCCAGGGCCCGAACCAGCCCTGCGCGCCGAACACCAGCACGTAGATCAGGCCCGCCACCACCGGCGACACCGAGAACGGCAGGTCGACCAGGGTCGTCAGGAACGCCTTGCCGCGG
>JAEWBU010000270.1 GCA_023390985.1 Pseudomonadota bacterium | reverse complement strand
GGTCCATGCGACGCACGCCGATGTCGGCGAGCTGCAGGGCGTGCAGCGCAGCGGCGCCGCCATCGTGCTGTGCCCCAGCACGGAGGCGAACCTCGGCGACGGCGTGTTCGAGCTGCCGGCCTGGCTGGCGGCCGGCGGTCGCTGGAGCGTGGGCTCGGACAGCCATGTCACCCGCAGCTGGCTGGAGGAGCTGCGGCTGCTCGAGTACTCGAACCGGCTGGTCCTGCGGCAGCGCAACGTCGCGGCGCGCGCGGCCGGCCGCGAGGCCACCGCAGCGATCCTGTTCGACGCGGCCATAGCCGGCGGCGAGGCGGCCGCGGGGCTGCCGCTGGGTGGCCTGGCGACGGGGCGACGGGCCGATTTCTGCGTGCTGGATCCGGCTTCGCCGGCCTTGCTGGGCATTCCCGGCGAGCAGCTGCTGGATGCCGCGGTGTTCTCTTCGCCCGACGCGAAGTTCAGCGGCGTGTTCGTCGGCGGCGAGCGGCGCCGGCCGCAGCCTGCGCAGGCCGACGGTTTCGTGGCGGCCATGCGGGCGCTGTGGGACGACATGTGAAGCCCGCATTTCACTGAACGCCGGTCACCCGCCCCCCCATCGAGTACAGCATCTGCATTGCCGCCCGCTCTTGAGCGCGTAGTTCGGGTCGACCTGGTTCGTGTAGCCCCACCAGTCGAAGCCGATCGTGCCGAGCGAACCATGGCCGAACTCTCACCGGCGGCGAAGCTGTTCCTGAAATACGTGCTCGAGCGAGTTCGCGTCACCCGCCCATGAGCACAATCGCCGGTTTCACCAACCACGAGCACGCATGCACAACTTCCTTCTCTTCTTCCATCTGGCCGCCGCGATCTTCTGGATGGGCGGCATGGGCTTCATGCTGCTGGCGCTGCGTCCCGCCGCCGCGGCGACGCTGCAGGCGCCCGAGCGCCTTCGGCTGCTGGCGGACGTGCTGCGCCGCTTCTTCTGGGTGGCGGGCTTTTCGATCGTCCTGCTGCTGCTCACCGGCGGTGCGCTGATGGCCTCGGCCGGAGCGCAGGGCATGCCCCGGGGGTGGCATGCGATGGCCGGCATCGGCGTGGTGATGATGCTGCTGTTCGCGCACATCGTGGCCGCTCCCTATCGCCGGCTGCATCGCGCCGTGTCCGCGTCGGACTGGACTGAGGGGGCGCGTCGCGCGGGTCAGGTCGCGCTGTTCGTGCGAATCAACTTCGCGCTGGGCTGGCTTGCCATCGCGGCCGTGCTCCTTTGGCGCTGAAGGAGCTCGGCGGCGCGACCCCTTGCTGGCGACGTGGCGCCCGCGCCAGAATGTTCCGCGTCTGGAGGACATTGCATGCTAAAGATCAGCTCGGTGCTGCTGACGGCTGCAGCAGTTGCCGGATGCGCCAGCACCCCCGTTTCCCAAGGCGGCAAGGCCGAGATCCTGTACGCCAGCAACGACACGATCCGCATCCGCTGGAATCCGCAGCTCACGAACGAGCGCGCCATGCGGTCCTTGGCGATCGCCTTCTGCGGCGGCCGGGATGTCGACCAGGTTCAGTCCTCGACCGACAGGGATGCTCCGGGAGGCCCGCGGGAGACGACCTGGCAATGCAAGATCTTCCCTGGGGTTGGGGCGGGTATGTAGGCTTTCGCCCGCAGGCCTCAGGCGTGCGCGGCGACGCCCGGTTGCTCGAGCACGGCGAGCACGTTCTTCGCGGCGCCCACGCCCATGTTCACGTAGGCATCGCTGGTCACGCCACCGATGTGCGGGCTCAGGATGATGTTGGCCTGCCCGTGGAAAGGATGCGGTGCCGTCATCGGCTCCACCGCGAAGCTGTCCAGGCCGGCCGAAGCGACCTGGCCCGATCGCACCGCCTCGAGCAGCGCGGCTTCGTCGACCAGCCCGCCGCGCGCGGTGTTCACCAGGATCACGCCGCGCTTGCAGGCCGCGAGCGTGCGGGCGTTCACCATGCCGCGGTTCTCGGGCGTGAGGGGGCAGTGCAGCGAGATCGCGTCCGACTCGCGCCAGATCGCGTCCAGCTCCACGGGGCGGATGTATTCCGGCAGGTTCTGTGCGTACGGATCGTGGCCGATCACCTTCATGCCCATCGCCTCGCACATGCGCGCGAAGCGCTGGCCGATGGCGCCCAGCCCGACGAGGCCGATGGTGCGGCCCTGGAGCTCCACGCTCTTGTGCGTGGCCTTGTCCCAGTGGCCGGCGTGCATCCGCGCATCGAGCCGCACCACCGACTTCGCGCACGCGAGCAGCAGCGCCAGGGCCTGCTCGGCCACCGCGGCCGCGTTCGCGCCCAGGGCCGCTCGCACTTCGATGCCGCGGGCCTTGGCCGCGTCCTTGTCGATGGTGTCGGTGCCGCTGCCGTGCTTGGAGATCACGCGCAGCGACGGCGCGGCGTCCATCACGGCGGCGCCGACCTTGCCGTAGCGCACGATGATCGCGACCGGATCGTGCTGGCGGCACAGCGCGACGAGGTCCTCTTCCTGCGGCGTCTTGCCGGCGTAGACGACCTCGAAGTCCTTCAGCAACTCCAGCGCCTGGGAGGCCAGGTCGGCGCCGGTGACGACGATGGCGCCGCGCCGGCTCACAGGGTCTCTCCCTGCTTCAGCACGCCCGCGGTGCGCAGGGCGGCGTCCAGCCACGAAGCGGCGGTGTTGCCCTTCTTGATCGAGGCGATGCGGGCGGACTCGTCTTCGACCTTCTTGCGCGCCAGCGGCAGCAGGCCCTCGACCCGCTCGCGCTCGATCACGACCACGCCGTCGGCATCGGCGACCACGAGGTCGCCCGAGCGCACGGTCACGCCGCCGATGGACACCGGATGGCCGATGCGGCCCGGGACGTTCTTGGTGGGGCCGTTCGGGTTGGTGCCGAACGAGAACACGGGATAGTCCATCTCGTCGATCTCGAGGCTGTCGCGCACCGCGCCGTCGATCACCACGCCGGCCAGGCCCAGCTGCTTGCAGGCGGTCATCATGATGGTGCCCATGAGGGCCGCGGTCTGGTCGCCCTTGCCGTCGATGACCAGCACGTCGCCCGGCCTGGCCAGCGAGATCGCGGCGTGGATCATGAGGTTGTCGCCGGGACGCACGTCCACGGTCAGCGCCGGGCCGGCCAGCTTCATGCGCGGGCGCAGCGCGGCGATGCGGCCGTGCAGCGCGCCGCGGCGGCCGTTCACGTCGGCCAGGATCGCGGCCTGGTATTCGGAGGCCTGGCGCACCAGGTCGGGGGAGACGCGCTCGAAGTCGCGAAGGATGTCGGTGGTCATGGGGTACTTCCGGGAAGCGGGAGGCGAGGGGAGGCCCGGACCCGCTGCGCGGCGGGGTCCGGGAGGGTGGCGGCGCGAACGCGCCGGTGTCAGTCGACCTTGGCGCCGGATTCCTTGACGATCTTTCCCCAGCGGGCGATGTCGTCGCGGATCAGCTTGCCGAACTGCTCGGGCGTGCTGCCGGCGACGTCCGCGCCCTGGTCGCCCAGCTTCTTGCGCAGTTCCGGGTCCTTCAGCGCCTTGTTGATGTCGGCGCTGAGCTTGGCCACCACGTCCTTGGGCAGGTTGGCCGGGCCGAGGATGCCGAACCAGGTCACGGCCTCGAAGTCCTTGTAGCCGGACTCGGCGATCGTCGGCACCTGCGCGAGGTCGTCGGCGCGCTTGAGCGACGTGACGGCGATCGGGCGCATCTTCCCGCTCTTGATGTGGCCGAGCAGCGTGGGAATGGACGACACGTACAGCTGCACCTGGCCGCTGATCACGTCGGTGGCGCCCTGCGACGCGCCCTTGTAGGGCACGTGCGTCATCCTGATGCCCGCCACCCGCTGGAACGACTCGGCGGCCAGGTGGGCCACGGTGCCGTTGCCGGAGGTCGCGAAGTTGATGCTGCCCGGCTTCTCCTTGGAGGCCTTGATCACATCGGCCAGCGTCTTGAAGGGCGAATCCGCGCCCGTGACGATCACCAGCGGCGAGCTCGCCACCATGCTGATGGGCGTGAGGTCCTTCACCGGGTCGTACGGCAGCTTGGAGTACAGCGTCGGGTTGATCGCCAGGTTGCTGGTCTGGCCCATGACGAGCGTGTAGCCGTCGGGCTGCGCCTTGGCCGCGGCATCCACGCCGAGGTTGCCGCCCGAGCCGGGCTTGTTGTCGATGACGAACGTGTAGCCGGAGCCGGCCACCTTGTTGGCGACCTCGCGGGTGATGAGGTCGGTGCCGCCGCCCGCCGGGAAGGGGACGACCAGGCGCACCGGCTTGGCCGGCCAGCCCTGGGCCTGGACGGAAGCGGCGATCAGGGAAGCGGCGGCGAAAGCGAGCGTGGCTCGGCGGGAAATCTGCATGGGTCTTGTCTCCTGGATGAGGCGCCGGATCGGTGTCCGCGACGCTGCGCCGGACTGTAGGCGGGGGTTCCACTCCGTACAATCCCGGTTCATACAGTGAACCACGGTGCAGCATGCGCAACCCGACCTCGGAAGACACGGCGGAACGCGACGGCGGAGTCATCGCCGTCTCGCGGGCACTCTCGCTGATGGAGGCCTTCAAGGTCGGCGAATCGGCGCTGTCGCTGGCGGAGCTGAGCCGGCGCGCCGGCATCCACAAGACGACCGTGCTGCGGCTGGCCCGCACCCTGGCCCTGTCCCAGTACATGGTGCAGAACGAGGACGGGCAGTGGCGGCTGGGTCCCGCCGCCGGCTGGCTGGGCGCGCGCTACCAGGCGGGCTTCGATGTCAACAACGTGGTGGAACCGACCCTGCACGAGCTGGTGAAGCAGACGGGCGAGAGCGCCTCGTTCTACGTCCGCGAAGGCGACATCCGGTCGTGCGTCGCGCGTGTCGAGGGGCCGCAGTCGGTGCGGCACAACGTGCGCATCGGCGAACGCCTGCCCTTGAACAGCGGGGCGCCCGGGCGGGTGATCCTGGCCTTCAGCGGTGCCAAGGGCGAACCCTACGAGGCGATCCGGGAGCACGGCTATCACATCTCGATGGGCGAGCGCGAGGCGGAGGTGTCGAGCGTCGCGGCGCCGGTCTTCGGCCTGAACTGGCGGCTGCTCGGCTCGATGTGCATCTCCGGTCCGAGTTCGCGCCTCACCAAGGCCAAGCTGGAGAAACACGCCAGGCTCGTGATCCGGGCGGCGAACCAGCTCTCCTATGCGCTGGCGGGCAGCCGCTCGCCCGCGACTCCGGCTGCGCTGTCACGCTGGCATCCCTGAGAGGCGGGCGGTGGGCCGGCCCGCCCTCCCAGGGGCGGGATCAGGTGTCGGCGGTGAAGCCGATCTGCTTGACGATCGGCGCCCACTTCGCGCGGTCCTTGGCCAGGAGATCGGAGAACTCCGCCGGCGAACTGGACATCGCCTCCAGGCCGAACGTGGCCAGGCCGTCCACCACGTCCTTGTTGGCCAGCGCGGTTTTCAGCGCGGCGTTCAGGCGGGTGACCAGCTCGGGCGCCGCCTTCGGCGGCAGGAAGAAGCCGAACCACTCGCTGTGCTGCAGCTCGGCGAAGCCCTGTTCGGTGTACGTCGGCACGTTGGGCGCGAAGCGGCTGCGCTTGGCACCCGAGGTGGCCAGGATGCGCACGCGGCCACTGGCCAGGTGCTGGGTGATGTCGCCGATCGGCCCGCTCACCGCCGCGATCTGCCCGCCCAGCAGGTCCTGCATCGCCGGCTGCGTGCCGCGGTAGGGCGCGTGCTTGATGTCCACGTGCTGGGTCACGCCCATCAGTGCCGGGATGAAGTGCGGCGTGGAGCCGGCGGCGGGCGAGCCGTAGTTGGCCTGCTGCGGATTGGCCTTGGCCCAGGCGATGAACGACTTCACGTCCGTCACGCTGGCGGGGACCATCGGTCCGACGGCGAAGCCGAAGTCGAACACGCAGGCCAGCGACACCGGCGTCACGTCCGCCACGGGGTCGTACGGCAGGCGCTTGTAGATGTGCGGGTAGATCGTGAACATCGACGTGGGCGACTGCAGGATCGTGGTTCCGTCCGGCGGCAGTGCCTTGACGGCCTGGATGGCGATCTGGCCGCCCGCGCCGGTGCGGTTCTCCACCACGGCGGTCCGCGCGTAGGTGCCGGTCAGCGCCTGCGCCACCCGGCGGCAGGTGGTGTCGGACGTGCCGCCCGCGGCGAAGCCGGTGATGATCTTCAGGTTCTCGACCATGCCGGCCTGGGCGAACGCATCGCGGCCCACGGCGGCGAGCAGGGCGGAGGCCGAGCCGGCCTGGACGAAAGTGCGGCGGGAAAGCGCCATGGGGAAATTCTCCTGGGATCTTGAAGAGGCAACCGCGGCCGCCCCTCTAATGGGAGAGCGCCGCCCGGATGGCCGCCGATTCTGTCAGGCGGCAGCCGCCGCAGGGACATGGAAAACCAGCAGGCTGCGAACCCGCAGAGCCTGCAGGTCCGTCTCCGAAGTGCCGGGCTGCGACAATCGAGCGCTGGGGTGGACCAGGCCGTTCGACAGGATGCAGTCACGCAAGCCGATTGGGGTGTTCGACAGCGGCGTAGGGGGCCTGAGCATCCTGCGCGCGCTGCGCCATGAGCTTCCGCACGAGAACTTCGTCTACTTCTCGGATGCGGGGTTCGGCCCGTACGGAGAGCGGCCGGAATCCTTCACGGCGGACCGGACCCGGGCGATCGCTCGTCAACTGGTGGCCGAGCACGCGGTGAAAGCCCTGGTCGTCGCCTGCAACACCGCGACCGCGGCCGCCGTGCACCTGCTGCGGGCCGAGTACCCCGACATTCCGCTGGTCGGACTGGAGCCGGCTCTGAAGCCCGCGGCGGCGCTCACTCGCACCGGGCGCGTGGCGGTATTCGCGACGAGGAGTACGCTTTCCAGCGCGAAGTTTCTCGCCTTGCATGCTTCACTCCGCGGGAAAGCCGAGTTCGTGCTGCAACCGTGTGATGGCCTTGCCGCCGCCATCGAAAGGCATGACCGGGACGAAGTGCGGAACCTGTGTCGGCAGTACGCGCGTTCAGCCGGCGATTTCGGGAGCGACCCGGGACGGATCGACACCCTGGTCCTGGGGTGCACGCACTACGCGTTCGCTCACGCCGAACTCGAAGAAGCGGTGGGGCCGGGAAGCCGGATCATCGAAACCGGGACTCCGGTGGCGCGACAGACGAGGCAGCTGCTGGCGTCGAGCTCGAACCTGAGCGACGCGAAGGAAGCGACCGTGACCTTCCTGACCACCGGTTCGAACGCAGCGCTGCTGGACGCGGCACGGCGCTTTGCTTCCCGGTGAACCCGATGCTCGCGACATGGGAATCGAAACTGCCACACTGTGTTCCCCGTCTGGAGGACCTCGCATGCTAAAGATCAGCTCCGTGCTGCTGGCCGCAGCATTTGCGGGATGCGCCAGCCCCCCGATCGCCCAGGGCGGCAAGTCCGAGATCATGTTCGCCAGCAACGACACGATCCGTATCCGCTGGAACCCGCAGCTCACGAGTGAGCGCGAGATGCGGTCCCTGGCGGTCGCGTTCTGCGGGGGCCGGGATGTCGATCTCGTGCAGTCTGCGACCGACCCGAGTGCTCCGGGAGGCCTGCGGGAGACGACCTGGCAATGCAAGGTTTTCCCAGGCGTTGGTGCCGGCAGGTAGGCCTTCGCCTGTACGTCAAGGCGAGCAGCGGAAGAAATCGGCACTCGCAGCGCGGCAGCTGAGCGGAAGCTGCGGCACGCGCGCAGGCGCCAGAGGACGGAACCGAGCTCTGGCGAGCCTGGGCTAGTCGAGGTCGAACCAGAGCCACCTGCTCGGCGTTCGGGCGCGCAGGTGGACGCGCCGGACGGTGGACAGCTGCAGTGCGTCTCCCCCTCGCAGCTCCATCGGGTCCTCCTCATCCGCCCGGGCTTCGGCGACACCGTCGAGAAGCTGCAGCCAGCCGAAGCGGGACGGCTGCAGGACGTGCGTGCAGGTCTCACCGGTGTCCGCATTGCCGGCCCAGATGCGCACGGCGGCCCGCAGGGCCAGGACATCCGGCTGGTCCTCGGGGCCGGCGACGAGTCGTGACGTGGACGGACCGCGCCCGATGGCGCCGCGAAGGTGCTGGTAGCGCGGGGCCTCGCCGTCGCCCTGGCCGTGCAGCCAGACCTGGAACAGGTGGACGGGCGCCGAAGGGGAGGGGTTGCGTTCGGCGTGCCGGACGCCACGGCCCGAGCTGATCAGCTGCACGTCGCCGGCCTGGAGAACGCCCTGGTTGCCCTCGGAGTCGGAGTGCTCCAGGGTGCCCTCGAGGATGAAGCTCAGTATCTCGAAGTGGTCATGGGCGTGTTCCGGAAAGCCCGAGCCGCCGGCGACGACGTCCTCGTTGATGACCCGCAGGGCCCTGAATCCCATGCGCGTCGGGTCGTTGAACGAGCCGAACGAGAAGGTGTGATGCGCATCCAGCCAGCCGGTCCGGGTCCGGCCGCGCGCGTGCCTGTCGTGGAAGACATCGTTCATCGGAACATCCCGTTGCTGTCCTCGGGCTCAGTGCCCGCCATGCCCGATTGTCGTTCCCCGCTTCGTCGTTCCTCAATAACCGCCGGAGTCCTGCATGCCCTTGACCGCCAGCCCGACGACGACCGCCACCGGCACGAGGGTGAGGGCGAACGACGCGGCCTTGACGCGCCACGTGATGGCGCCGCCACCCCGATTCGCCAGCAGGGAGGGCGCGAGGTCGGCGACGGTCGCGGCGGCCAGGAGCGCCACGTAGACCAGCGGGAATCCCGCATACACATGGGCCTGCAGGAGCAGGCTGCCGAGCACGAGCAGCGTCGTGCCGGCCGCGGCGCTGCCTGCGGGCGCGCGGAAGCGACCGGCGATGGCGCAGGCGGCCAGCGCCATGGCGAGCGCGCCGGCCAGCCGGCCGGGCGTCTGGCTCGAGTCCAGCATCATGGCCAGCCCCGCGCCGCCGGCGACGATGGCGAGCTGCAGGGGATGGGTACGGCCCGCGAGGAGGCCGTGGCTCCGCACCGACCAGGCGCCGGCGATCAGGACGCCCGCGGCGATCGCGGCCACGGACGCCTTGACGG
>JAEWBU010000244.1 GCA_023390985.1 Pseudomonadota bacterium | reverse complement strand
ACGCTGAACCGCACGACGGCCGGCGACCAGGGCCGCGCGGCCGCGGTGGCGCTGCCCGGCGGCGGCTTCGTCGCCGTGTGGTCCACCAATGTGGCCGGGACCAGCGACGTGCGCATGCAGCGCTTCGCCGCGGACGGCCGGGCGCTGGGCGACGAAGTCGTTGTGGCCGCGCTGGGCAACTCGGCCGGCGTCACGGTGCTGGCCGACGGCGGCTTCCTGGTCAGCTGGTCCGCGAGCCCGTTCCAGTACGAGGCCAACGGTTATGGCCGGCGCTTCGATGCCAACGGCGCGCCCGTCGACGGGACGGTGCAGCTGGCGGCCACCTTCTTCAAATTCGTCGCGCGGCCGCTCGGCCTAGCCGACGGCAGCTTCGCGCTCGCGGTGGACACGACCTCCGGGCGCTACGGCGCCGACTTCGGCCAGGTGGCGCGCTATGCGATCGACGGCACGGCGATGGGCACGCCGGTGCGCCTGGACAGCCAGCTCACGCCGCAGACCGGCGCGATCGATCCCAACGGGGCCGGCTCGACCGCACCCGCGCGCTGGGCCGACGGGCGCTTCGCCGTCGCCTGGATCGCCTCGGGCACCAGCGTGGCGGAGGTGCGGTTGTCGCGCTTCGATGCGCAAGCCAACCTGGTGGGCACGGAAGTGGTCGTGCGTGACACGCAACTGCAGCAGCCGGCGCTGGCGGTGCTCACCGGCGGCCAGCTTGCGCTGAGCTGGGTATCGGGCACGACCGACGGGCCGAAGACGCTGTGGCTGGAAGTGTTCGGACCGGACGGCGCTTCACTCGGGCGGCAGGCCGTGGCGGCGGGGATCTCCGCCTTGGGCGTGACGCCCCGCGTAGGCGCCCTGGGCGACGGCGGGCTGGCGTTGGCCTGGCGCACCGATCGCTACGACGCGACCACGCTGCATCGGACGGTGAACGTGCAGCGCTTCGGCGCGGGCGGCCAGGCCGGCGGCGCGGCCGAGCAGCTGGCGGCGAGCAGCGTGCCGGCCGACGCCAACATCTACGGGATGGACAGCCTGGACCTGATCGGCGGTGCGGGCGGCTCGTTCCTGCTGCTGCACGGCGCGTGGAGCGCGGAGAGCGGCTGGGACGTGCGCGCCAGCGCTCGCTGACAAGAAAAAACGCGCGGCGAAGGCCGCGCGTTTCTCCTGGAGCCGAGGACCCGGATCAGGCGCCTTCGGCCGAGGTGCGGATGGTGCGCGGCTGCTGGATCACGGCGCCCTGGCCGCCCACGCGGAGGGTGTTGCCGTCCACGGTCACGCGGGTGCCCGGGTTCATCGGCTCGGTGCGGCGGAAGGTGCGGACGCTGCCGTCCTCCATGCGCACCTGCACGTCGTAGGCGGTGGTGGCGCGCACGTGCTTCTCGGCCTCGTGGCCGGCCAGGCCGCCGCCGACGGCGCCGACCACGGTCATCACCTTCTTGCCGTTGCCGCCGCCCACCTGGTTGCCCAGCAGGCCGCCGACCACGGCACCGCCGATGGCGCCGAGGCCGGAGCCCTCGCCCTTTTCCTTGACTTCCTGCACGGATTGCACGGTGCCGCAGACGTTGCAGATGGCGGCGCGGGTGGTCTCGATGGGCGTGACGGTGCGCGAGGGCGCCGGCGCCTGGGCAACCTGCTCCACCGGCGGCTGGGCGTGGGCCGAGCCCGTGGCCTGCTGCACCGGACGGGCCGGCGCGGGCTTGGCGGCGGCCTGCTTCACGGGCGCGGGCTTGGGCGCCTCGGCCTGCTGTTGCGGGGCGAACTGCTGCACGGGAGCAGCCTGTTGCACCGGCAGCTGCTGCGGCTGCAGGTTGGTCTGGGTGCCCGCGACCTGGGTGGGCGCGACCTGCGAAGCCACGGCCGGCGGGGTCGGCTGGCTGTCGACGGAACGCATCACCAGCGCGCCGGCCAGGCCGGCGGTGGCCACGGCCAGCGTGCCCAGGACGACCCAGATGGCGCGCGGGACGGCGGCGAGGCCGGAGGCGGACTGGGTGGAACCAGGGGCTTGGGTGGTAGTGGCAGCAGTCATGGATGACCTCCTCTTTGGTTGCTTGTGGCGTTTATAACGGCCGGGCTTTGGGGGGGACGACTACCGCGCCGTTGCACTTGTTTCGACTCGTGTCCCATCGGTTCCGGGGAAGCCTTAGCATGTGCCGGGCCATCCCCGTGCGTTGCATGCGGATGGGTCTAACCTACCCCGCCATGGCAGTACCTTCCGGCCGCACCTCCTGTTGCATGGCGTTGCGGCGCGTTCACGCAGTCTTGACGCACCGCACACGCGCCGCGGCGGTCCACGGGGGTGGCGCATGAGGCGCCCGCCCCTGCCGCCGGCCCTCCCGCGTGGCGACGCCGCCACACCCGCCCCGCTGTTCGCCGACCCCGGCCTGCTGGCGACGGCCATCGCCCAGGCCACGGACGACGTGGTCTTCGCGAAGGACCTGGACAGCCGCTACCAGTTCGCCAATCCGGCCATGCTGGCCGTGGTGGGCCGCACCGCCGAAGAGGTGCTGGGGCGCACCGACCTCGAGTTCATGGCCGATCCGGTGCTCGCGCGCCGGCTGATGGACAACGACCGCATCGTGATCGCCACCGGCCAGCCGCTGGAAGCCGAGGACCCGATGCTGATGCCGGACGGCGGCACCCGCTGGTGGTGGTCGCGCAAGCTGCCGCTGCGCGACGGCGCCGGCCGCCTGGTGGGCGTGCTGGGCATCGCCCGCGACATCACCGGGCGCCGCCAGGCCGAAGCGACCATGGAAGCCGACCATCTCAAGCTGGAGATGGGCATCAAGGCGGCCGGCCTGGTGATGGCCGACATCGACTACCGCACCGACCAGAACCACATCTCGGCCGGCCTGGCGCGCCTGCTGGAGCTGGGCGAGGACGAGATGACGGTGCCGCGCCAGGCCATCTTCGACCGCGTCCATCCCGAGGACCGCGAGCGCTACCTGAAGGCGATCGCCGAAGTGCTGCAGCCCACCGGCAGCGGCCACCTGGCGATCGACGTGCGCGCCTTGCTGCCCAGCGGCCTGGTGCGCTGGCTGCACATCCGGCTGCAGATCGTGTTCGGTGCGGTGGACGGCAGGCTGCAGCCGGTGCGCGGCATCTGCGCGGCGCGCGACGTGACGGCCGAAATGGTGGCCGAGCGCAAGCTGCGCACCGCCCAGCGCCTGACCGAATCGGTCATCGAGGGCGCCGGCGCCCTGGTCTGGGCCAAGGACCTGCGCGGCCGCTACATCCTGTCCAACGAGGCCTGGCGGGCCCAGCATGGCGTCGATCGCGACGCTTCCATCGGCATCACCGACGAGCAGCTGTTCGGGCGCGAAACGGCGTCGACGCTGCGCGCCAGCGACGCCCAGGTGATGGAGCGCGGCGAACACGTCGTCGTGCAGGAGAAGCTGACCGTGCGCGGCCGCCAGATGAGCTTCCGCACCAGCAAGTTCCCGCTGTTCGACGAGGGCGGCCGCATCTACGCGGTGTGCGGCGTCTCCACCGACATCACCGACGTGGTGGAAGCCGACCGCCGCAAGGACGCCTTCATCGCGACGCTGGCGCACGAGCTGCGCAATCCGCTGGCGCCGATCCGCAACGGCCTGGAGATCCTGCGGCGGCTGCCCGACCTGCCACCGGCGGCCGGCCGCACGCGCGACATGATGGAACGCCAGCTGGTGCACCTGGTGCGGCTGGTCGACGACCTGCTGGACGTCTCGCGCATCAGCCGCGACCGGCTGGAACTGCGGCCGGAGCGGCTCACGCTCGAGCAGGTGGTGGCGCATGCGCTGGAGTCCAGCCAGACGTTCGTGGACGCCGCCGGCCACACGCTGGACGTGCAACTGCCGTCCGGGCCGGTGCCGCTGCTGGGCGACCTCACCCGGCTGGCCCAGGTGGTGAGCAACCTGGTGAACAACGCCGCCAAGTACACGGCGCCGGGCGGGCACATCGTGCTGAAGGGCGAAGTTCAGGCGGGCCAGGTGCTGCTGCAGGTGAGCGACAACGGCGCCGGCATCAGCGCGGAGATGCTGCCGCAGGTGTTCGACCTGTTCGCCCAGGCCGAGGACACGCGCCAGAGCGCGCAAGGCGGCCTCGGCATCGGCCTGTGGCTGGTGAAGAAGCTGGTCGAGATGCACGACGGCGCGGTGCAGGCGCACAGCGACGGCCCGGGGCGCGGCAGCACCTTCAGCGTGCGGCTGCCGCTGGCGCGCGACTGAAACTCTCAGCGCGCGATCGATCCGCTCTGGATGTCTCAGTGATTCGCATCCGAAGCCGTGAGCTGCCAGAGGGCACATTCCTCAGCAGCCGGTCTTGACACCCCCCCGACGATCCGCCAGCCCGGCAGAGAAGGTGACCTCGCGCCTTGTTGGGACGGGAGAGCAGGCGAAGCATGCCGCTTTCCTCGACTACCGATCTGGAGCAGCATGGCGTCTCATCCTTTTAGCTTTCAGCGGCGCTTTGCCGTTCTCGCAGCCCTGAATGCCGTCTTCGTCGCGAGCTGCGGCGGAGGTAGTGATGGCCCATCGACTTCGTCACCAGGACCAGACACCCCGAATCCACCAGGACACCCCGCCAGCCCGGATGCACCTCACCCGCCTGCTGGTCCCCAGCCCCTTCGGTTTGGTTCTTACCCTTCCGCAGTGGCGGTGATCGGTCAGTCGAATTTCGAAAGCGCCATCCTTGGTACCACTGCGCGAAGCCTGCGGTTCCCCTTCGGCGGCATGGCTGTGACACCCGACGGCAGGCTTTTCGTGACCGACGTGATAGGCGGCGTGGTGAAGGTCTTCCGCGATTACGAGCAGGCAATCGGACCAGCCGCCGAGTTCACTATCCCTTCAGCGGCACTGAGTGCATCAAATAGAGAGCATCAGCTGGTTCTTCTTACGACGAACCACGCCGTGCACATCTATCGCGAAGCGCCCGACCCTGACACCGCGGACATGGCACCGACCGTGACGAGCCCCTCAGGGAGCGATTGCGCGCCCGAGGCAATGAATGAGCCCTTGGCGGCCTATGTGACCCCGTCGGGCCGTCTTCTCGTCGCGGACTATCGAAACCATCGCGTGCTGATCTGGGAGAGCATTCCGGATTCAGGCCTGCTGGGGGAGCCGAAGGTGGTACTCGGCCAGGAACACTTTGAAATCTGCGCGCAGAACGATGACGACCACGACGGCGATTACGGCCCTGGCCCCACGGGCCGGACACTGAGTTTCCCAGCGGGAGTTTGGTCGGACGATACACGCGTGGTCGTCGCGGACAGTTCGAATTCACGGGTGTTGATCTGGAACAGCTTCCCGGACAGCTTCCAGCCAGCCAGCCTGGTGCTCGGACAGGACGACTTCTTCAGCAGCACGGTCAACAGAGGGCAACCCATTCCTTCAGAAGAAACGCTGGCTGGGCCCTTCGGGGTAGATGTCAGCGACTCGGGACAGCTCGCCGTGGTGGACAGGTTCAATCACCGCGTTCTGCTATGGGACAGTTTCCCGACGATGAATGGACAACCCGCGGATCAAGTGATCGGCCAGCGCGATTTCACTGGACGTACCTACAACGACGTCCACGACGAGGGCATACCCCAAGAAAACCCGAGCGCACACACGCTTCGCATGCCGAGTGGCGTTCGATTCCAAGGCCGAAGCCTGATCGTCACCGATACGGAGAACAACCGCGTCGTCGTCTGGCGCGCGATCGACTGAACGGACATGTTGCCGGACTGAGCCTCAGTTTGCACTGCGAGCGGACGGAGGGTCCGGAAGCGGGTGTGCCGAGCGTTGTTCCTCGGCTTGCCCGTCGCCCAGCACGCCCAGGCCCCAGTCCGCCGCCCAGGCCTTGAACACCTCGATGCCCCGCGCGCTGTGGCCGTGCGCGTCGAGCCGCGGCGAGAACACCGCCAGCCCCATCCGGCCCGGCACGACCGCCACGATGCCGCCTCCGACGCCGCTCTTGGCCGGCAGGCCCACGTGGTAGGCCCAGGTGCCCGAGGTGTCGTACATGCCGCAGGTGAACATCAGCGTGAGCACGTCCCGCACGTGGCGGTGCTGCAGCGCCCGCTTGCCGGTGACCGGCTGCACGCCGCAGTTCGCCAGGGTGGCGCCCATCAGCGCCAGTTCGCGCGTATCGAGCATCAAGGCGCACTGCCATGCATACAGCTTCATGGCGCCGTCGATGTCGTCGCCGATCACGTCGAAGTGGCGCAGCAGGTGGGCGATGGCGAGGTTGCGGTGCGCGCCTTGCAGCTCGCGGCCCTTGACCGCTTCGTGCACCTGCGCGGTCCGGCCCAGGTAGTCGCTGAACATGGCCATCATGCGTTGCTGCGACTCGCGCGGCGCGTCGTGGTGCAGCAGGCCCGAGATGGCGATGGCGCCCGAATTGATCATCGGGTTGTAAGGCAGGTGGTCCTCTTCCAGCTCGGTGAGCGAGTTGAAGGCCTCGCCGGTGGGTTCCACCGCCACCTTCCGGTGCACGACGTCGCGGCCCAGGCGGTCCAGCGCCAGGCCGTAGAGGAAGGGCTTGGAGATCGATTGCAGCGACATCGGCTGCCGATCGTCGCCGGCCGACCACACGCGGCCGTCCACCGACGCCACCGCGATCGCGAAGCAATCCGGGTCGGTCGCATCCATGCCGGGCAGCGAGGTCTGCACCTTGCCTTCGCGCACGTCGCGGAAACGCTGGAGCAGGTCTTCGAGGCAGGGCGTCGGGTCGTCGGGGATCGCCGTCATGCGACGAGGCTAGGCGGTGCGCCGGCCGCGCCCTGTAGGCGCCGCGCCGCAGCCCGCGTGGGACTTGGCTCATCGGCGTGCAACGCATCCGCTGCATCTGGTTACGTCGGCGCCTTGCGGTCGCGCGTGGGGACTAGCATGGTCCCGACATGGCACCTACCCGCTGCATCCCCGCCGTCCTGCTCGCCGCGCTGGCTTGCGCCGCGCACGCGCAGTCGTCGCAGTACTCGACCAGCCGGCCCAGCACCGCAAGCCGGGCGTCGGGCCCGACCGTGGAGTTCGACGAGGCCGGCAACCCGAGGAACGGAGTTCCTGGCGGCGGTGGCACCGCGGCGATCGGCGCCGAAGGGCCAACGACGGGCGGAGCGCCCGTTCCCGCGGGCACGCGCGCTCCGACGCGCGCCAGCTCCACGCAGATGCTGGGCGCCGGCGCCTTCGGTCAGAGCGACGGACTGGAGAACGCGGTGAACAGCGGCACGCCGCCGACCTGGGACCGCAAGGCCGGCATGCGGAAGGTTTGCCCACCCGAGTTGGAGAACCGCAACAACGTCTGCGTGCCGCCGCTCGGGTCGATCCTTTCGCGCTGACCCCACCGCTGCGAGCTCATCCGCAAGTCGCTACAGTTCCGGCTGCGGCTGAGTTGCGCTGTTGTCACGCGCCAGGGAGTGGCCGCTCGAGCCGCCATGTCCTCCGCCGCTGAAGTTTCCGGCCCTTCCCCGCGCGCAGCCGCCGCGCCCTCCTCTTCCACCACGCAGGCCAGCACCCTGGCCCTCGCCCGCCAAGCCCGGCCCTGGCTGCGCGGCTTCGGCCGGCCGATCGGCAAGGTGGTGACGCTCGCTCTGCTGCTCGCCGTGGTCGGCGCGGCGTCGCCGCTGGCCGTGATGAACCTGGTCGACTCGCTGACCCGGTACGCGGCTTCGGCACCCATCGGATCGGTGCGCGCCATCGTGTGGGCGCTGCTGGCCGTCGCGGCGGCGGAGCTGGTGCAGGTCTACCTGTCGCGCATGGTGGAGACGCGCAGCGGCCGCGTGCGGCTGGACCTCGACTTCGCGCTGCGCCACCGCGTGACCGCGCGGCTGCATGAACTGCCGCTGGCGTGGCACCAGAAGCAGACGGTGGGCGCCACCATCAATCGCGTCAACGCGTCGATCAACGGCTTCGTCAACACGGTCGCCGAGCTGGCCTTCAAGGCACTGCCCGCCGCCTGCTACCTGGGACTGGCCCTCACCGCGCTGGTGCAGCTGGACTGGCGCCTGGCGCTCGCCGTCTGCGTGTTCGCGCCGCTGCCCGCTCTGATCGGCATGCGCGCCGTACCCGAGCAGACCGAGCGCGACCGCTCGCTGGTGGCGCACTGGTCGGCGATCTTCGGCCGCTGGTCCGAGGTGCTGGGCGGCATCCGCACGGTCAAGGGCTTCGCGATGGAACAGGCCGAGGAGCAGCGCTTCCTCGATGCCGTCGCCAAGGGCAACGCGCTGCAGAAACGCGGCGCAGGACGCGACGCGCAGACCGCGGCGTTGCAGGGCCTGTCAGCCGCCGGCGCGCGGCTGTCGGTCGCGGCCATCGGTGTGTGGCTGGTGCTGCGCGGCAACGGTACGGTCGGCATCCTGGTGGCGGCGCTCCAGTACGTGAGCAGCCTGTTCGGTCCGATCCAGAGCCTGACGAACGTTTATTCCACGGTGCGGCGCGGCCGCGTGTCGCTGGAAGGCGTGCGCGAGATCCTCGACGCTTCCGATCCGCTGGCCGATGCGCCCGACGCGCGGGAACTGGTGGTCGCGCGGGGCGCGGTCCACTTCGACCGCGTGTCGTTCGACTACGGCGATGGCCGGCCGGTGCTGCGCGACATCTCGCTCTCGGTGGCGCCCGGCGAGACGGTGGCGCTGGTGGGTCCCAGCGGCTGCGGCAAGACCACGCTGGTGTCGCTGCTCGAGCGGCTGCATGCGCCCACCGGCGGCCGCATCCTGGTGGATGGCGTGGACCTGCGCGACTGCACGCAACGCTCGCTGCGCGCCCAGGTCGGCACCGTGATGCAGGAGGTGCACCTGTTCCACGACACCGTGCTGGCCAACATCACCTACGGCCGGCCCGACGCCACGCGCGAGCAGGCCGAAGCGGCCGCGCGCGCGGCCAACGCGCACGAGTTCATCGAGCGCCTGCCCCACGGCTACGACACAGTCGTGGGCGAACGCGGCGCCGGGCTCTCCGGCGGGCAGAAGCAGCGCATCGCGATCGCTCGCGCCTTGCTCAAGGACCCGCCGATCCTGGTGCTGGACGAAGCCACCAGCGCGCTGGACAACGAGAGCGAGGCGCTGGTGCAGGCCGCGCTGAAGCGCCTCACGCGCGGTCGCACCACGCTGGTGGTGGCGCACCGGCTGTCGACGGTGGTCGATGCCGACCGCATCGTCGTGCTGCGCGAAGGCCGCATCGACGCGATCGGCACGCATGCGCAGCTGATGGCGCAGGGCGGTTATTACGCGCGGCTGTTCTCGCGGCACGCGCGGGGGCATGAAGGCGAGAAGTCGGCGGGAGCCTCCTCGCGCCGACGTCTGGGCGCCTGGCCCCGCATGGCCCGGCGGCGGATCACCTGACCGCGCTGGCGGCCTCCACCACCGCCGCCAGTCCCGCCAGTTCCTCCCGGTGAAGCTGCGCCAGCCGCTTGAGCTGGCGGCGGCCCTTGGCCGTGAGGTGAACCTCGACCAGGCGGCCGTCCTGGGCGCTGGCGCGCCGCTCGACCAGGCCGGCCTGTTCGCAGCGCGTCACCAGCGCGACCACGCCGTGCGGCCGCGCCTGCAGCCGCTCGGCCAGTTCGCCGATGCTGGCCCACTCGCGGCCGGCGAATCCCTGGGTGTGCAGCATCAGCTGGTAGTGCAGCATGGTGATGCCCATCTCGTGGCAGATGTCCTCGCTGACGCGGAGGAACCGCCGCAGCTGCCAACGGAAGGTCGACAGCCGCTCCAGCTGCTCCTTGTCGCCGGCCTCGCGGCCTTGCGGCAGGTCCCTCGTCGCCATCTTCGTCGCCCTTGTCCCCATCCCCCGAATCTACACCGGGGAACTTCGCGGCTCTTCCTGATTCATCACAACGTGATCTAATCATGTCACGTCGTGATGTAACCGCAAGGAGACAAGCCGCATGCGTATGCGCATCAGAAACCAGAAAGACTTCGCCGCCGGACTCATCTACATGGTGGCCGGCACCGGCTTCAGCATCGGGGCCCTCGGCTACCGGCTGGGCGACCCGGCCCGAATGGGGCCCGGCTTCTTCCCGTTCTGGATTGGCGTCCTGCTCGCCGTGGTCGGGCTGATCACCGCCGGCAGTTCACTGCGGCTCAACGCCGAGGCCGAGAAGCTCAAGCGACCCGAACTCGGCCCCATGGCCTGGATCCTCGGCGGCGTGGTGCTGTTCGGGCTGCTGCTGCAGCCGCTCGGGCTGGTGCTGTCGCTGGCCGTGCTGGTGCTGGTGTCCAGCCGCGCCAGCCACGAGTTCACCTGGCGCGGCGCGATCGTGAACGCCGTGCTGCTCGTGGTCTTCAGCACCGCGGTGTTCATCTACGGCATCAGCCTGCAAATCCCGCTGTGGCCTTCCTTCCTGGCGAGCTGAGGAGCATTTCGAAATGGAACTGATCTCCCACCTCGCCCTCGGCTTCGAGACGGCGCTGAACCTGCAGAACCTGCTCTACGCCTTCGTCGGCTGCCTGCTGGGCACGCTGATCGGCGTGCTGCCCGGCCTGGGCCCGTCGACCACGATCGCGATGCTGCTTCCGATCACCTACACCCTGCCGCCGGTGTCGGCGCTGATCATGCTGGCCGGCATCTACTACGGCGCGCAGTACGGCGGATCGACCACCGCGATCCTGGTCAACCTGCCGGGGGAATCCTCCTCGGTGGTGACCGCGATCGACGGCTACCAGATGGCGCGCAAGGGAAGAGCCGGCGCGGCGCTGGCCACCGCGGGCATCAGCTCGTTCATCGCCGGCTGCGTGGCGACGCTGGTCCTGGCCGCCTTCGCCGTGCCGATGTCCGAACTGGCCTTCAAGTTCGGCCCGGCCGAGTACTTCTCGCTGATGGTGCTGGGCCTGGTCGGCGCGGTCGTTCTCGCGTCCGGCTCGCTCGTCAAGGCGATCGGCATGATCCTGCTCGGCCTGGTGCTCGGCCTGGTCGGCACCGACGTCAACTCGGGCGTGGCGCGCTACTCGTTCGACATCCCGGAGCTCACCGACGGCATCAACTTCGTCGCGCTGGCCATGGGCATCTTCGGCTTCGCCGAGATCATCGTAAACGTCGAGCAGCGCGAGCACCGCGAGACCTTCACCAACCACGTGACCAAGCTGTTCCCCACGGCCGAGGACTTCCGCCGCATGCTGCCGGCGGCGGCACGCGGCACGGCGCTGGGCACGGTTCTGGGCATGCTGCCCGGCGGCGGCGCGACGCTGTCCTCGTTCGCCTCCTACACGCTGGAGAAGAAGCTCTCCAAGCGCAGCGCCGAGTTCGGCCAGGGCGCCATCGAAGGCGTGGCCGGCCCCGAGGCCGCCAACAACGCCGGCGCGCAGACCTCGTTCATCCCGCTGCTGACGCTGGGCATCCCTTCGAACGTGGTGATGGCGCTGATGGTGGGCGCGATGACCATCCACAACATCCAGCCGGGTCCGCAGGTGATGACCAGCAACCCCGAGCTGTTCTGGGGGCTGATCGCCAGCATGTGGCTGGGCAACCTGATGCTGATCGTGCTCAACCTGCCGCTGGTGGGCGTGTGGGTCAAGCTGCTCAAGGTGCCGTACCGCCTGCTGTACCCGGCGATCCTGGTGTTCTGCTGCATCGGCGTGTACTCGATCAACAACAACACCTTCGACGTGTTCATCACCGCGGCCTTCGGCGTGGCCGG
>JAEWBU010000230.1 GCA_023390985.1 Pseudomonadota bacterium | reverse complement strand
AGGTGCCGCTGCTGCGCGGCAAGAGCGTGTTCAACCTGTTCTTCGAGAACAGCACGCGCACGCGCACCACCTTCGAGATCGCGGCCACGCGGCTGTCGGCCGACGTGATCAACCTGGACATCGCGCGCTCCTCGGCGAGCAAGGGCGAGTCGCTGCTGGACACCATCGCCAACCTGTCGGCGATGGCGGCCGACATGTTCGTGGTGCGCCACAGCGAATCGGGCGCGCCGTACCTGATCGCGCAGCACGTCGCGCCGCACGTGCACGTGATCAACGCGGGCGACGGCCGGCATGCGCACCCCACGCAGGGGCTGCTCGACATGTACACGATCCGCCACTACAAGAAGGACTTCTCCAACCTGACGGTTGCGATCGTCGGCGATGTGCTGCATTCGCGCGTGGCGCGCTCGGACATCCACGCGCTCACCACGCTCGGTTGCGCCGAGGTGCGCGTGGTCGGCCCCAAGACGCTGGTGCCGGCCGACATGGCGCAGATGGGCGTGCGCGTGTGCCACACGCTGGAAGAGGGCATCCGCGGCTGCGACGTGGTGATCATGCTGCGCCTGCAGAACGAGCGCATGAGCGGCGCGCTGCTACCTTCGTCGCAGGAGTTCTTCAAGAACTTCGGCCTCACGCCCGACAAGCTGCAGCTGGCCAAGCCCGACGCCATCGTCATGCACCCGGGGCCGATCAACCGCGGGGTGGAGATCGATTCGGCGGTGGTGGACGGCAAGCAGAGCGTGATCCTCCCGCAGGTCACCTTCGGCATCGCCGTACGGATGGCGGTCATGAGCATCGTCGCCGGCAACGAAGCCTGAGAAGAAAGACAAGAAAGCGCCCATGAAGATCCTGATCAAGAACGGCCGCGTGCTCGACCCGGGCTCCAACCGCGACGAGATCGCCGACGTGGCCATCGCCGCCGGCCGCGTGGTCGCCATCGGCGGCACGCCCGCGGGCTTCACCGCCAGCCGCACGATCGAGGCCAATGGCTGCATCGTCGCGCCCGGCCTGGTCGATCTGGCGGTGCGGCTGCGCGAGCCCGGCCACGAGCACGAAGGCATGCTGGAGTCGGAAATGGCCGCGGCGGTCGCCGGCGGCGTCACCAGCCTGGTCTGCCCGCCCGACACGGATCCGGTGCTCGACGAGCCCGGCCTGGTCGAGATGCTCAAGATGCGCGCCGAGAAGCTGCACCAGGCGCGCGTGTTCCCGCTGGGCGCGCTCACGCGCGGCCTGGCCGGCGAAGTGCTCACCGAGATGGCCGAGCTCACCGAAGCCGGCTGCGTCGGCTTCAGCCAGGCCGAGACGGGGCTGGCCAACACGCAGGCGCTGCTGCGCGCGCTGCAGTACGCCTCGACGTACGGCTACACCGTGTGGCTGCGGCCGCAGGAGCTGCACCTGGGCAAGGGCGTCGCCGCCAGCGGCCCGCTGGCGACGCGGCTGGGCCTGTCGGGCGTGCCGGTCGCGGCGGAAACGATCGCGGTGCACACGCTGCTGGAGCTGATGAAGTCCACCGGCGCGCGCGTGCACCTGTGCCGCCTGAGCAGCGCGGCCGGCCTCGAGCTGGTGCGACGCGGCAAGGACCAGGGCCTGCCCGTCACCTGCGACGTCAGCATCAACTCGCTGCACCTGACCGACGCGGACATCGGCTACTTCGACAGCCGCATGCGCCTGTCGCCGCCGCTGCGCCAGCAGCGTGACCGCGACGCGCTGCGCGAAGGGCTGGCCGACGGCACGGTGGACGCGCTGGTGTCCGACCACACGCCGGTGGACGAGGACGCGAAGACGCTGCCCTTCGCCGAAGCCGAGCCCGGTGCCACCGGCCTCGAACTGCTGCTGTCGCTCGCACTCAGGTGGGGGCAGGAAAGCGGCGTCGGCCTCACGCGCGCCCTGGCCGTGCTCACCAGCGAACCCGCGCGTGTGCTCGGCAACGCGCTGGGCACGCTGCAGGCCAGCTGCGGCCGCCTGGTCGAAGGCGGCGTGGCGGACCTGTGTGTCTTCGATCCCCAAGCGCACTGGACGGTGGAGCCCGGCGCCCTGCGCAGCCAGGGCAAGCACACGCCGTTCTCCGGCTACGAACTGCCCGGGCGCGTGCGCTGCACCATCGCAGCCGGCCAGCTGGCCTTCGACGCGGGCGCGGCGCGCTGACGATGCGCGGCTTGCGCGCGGCATGGCGGCTGTGGCGCGCGCTGCTGCATGCGCTGGGCGGGCTGTTCACCATCCTGCTGCGGTTTCCGCGGATGTCCACCGAACGGCAGCACGCCGAGGTGCAGGCCTGGGCCGGCCGCATGCTGCAGGTGCTGGGCATCGGCCTGCAGGTGCGCGGCCGGCCGCCGGCGCACGGCCCGATGCTGCTGGTGTCCAACCACATCTCCTGGCTCGACATCCTCGTCGTGCACGCGGCGCGCTACTGCCGCTTCGTCTCCAAGTCGGACGTCAGGCACTGGCCGCTGCTGGGCCGGCTGGCCACGGGCGCCGGCACGCTCTACATCGAACGTGAATCCCGCCGCGACGCGATGCGCGTGGTGCACCACATGGCCGAGAGCCTGCAGGCGGGCGACGTGCTGGCGGTGTTCCCCGAAGGCACGACCAGCGACGGCGTCGACCTGCTTCCGTTCCACGCCAACCTGATCCAGGCCGCCATCGCGGCGCACGCACCGGCGCAACCGGTGGCGCTGCAGTTCATCGACGCGGCCACGGGCGAGATCACGCTCTCGCCCTGCTACATCGGCGACGACACGCTGGTGGCTTCCTTGTGGCGCACGCTGACGGGCCCGGCGATCACCGCGGTCGTCACGTTCGGCGAGCCGCAGCTGGCGGAAGGGCGTGAACGGCGAACCTGGGCGGCGGACCTTCGCGCGGCCGTGCAGGAGTTGCGTCGCGCCTAAGGCGACATCGGCGGCGCCCCCGCCCCCGAGCCGCGCTCGAACGTGACCACGTGGTCCACCTCCGGCCGGATGCCGATCCACTCGCCGACCTTGTGGTCGTGGTGGCTGGGGACGTGGGCCATGACCACCTCGCCGCTGCGAAGGCGCAGCGTGTAGAGGAACTCCGAACCGCGGAAGGCCTTGCGCACGATCTGCGCCTTCACCGGCGCGGCGTCGTCGTGGACGATGTCGTCGGCGCGCAGCAGCACCTCGCAGTCACCGGTGCGGAAGGCCGTCGGCAGCGGGCATTCGGCGACGTCGGTCAGTTCGCCCAGCGGCGTGTCCACCACCACCTGGCCGTCGACCTCGCGCAGCCGCGCCGGCGTGAACACGCCGTGGCCGATGAAGTCGGCGACGAAGCGCGTGGCGGGCCGGTGGTACAGCGTGTACGCATCGTCCCACTGGTGCAGCCGCCCCTGGTGCATCACGCCGATGCTGTCGCCGATGGCGAAGGCTTCCAGCTGGTCGTGCGTGACGAACAGCGCCGTCGCGCCCGCCGACTTCAGGATGCCGCGGATCTCGTGCGCGAGCCGCTCGCGCAGCTCGACGTCGAGATTCGAGAACGGCTCGTCCAGCAGCAGCAGTTGCGGCCGCGGCGCCAGCGCCCGCGCCAGCGCGACGCGCTGCTGCTGGCCACCCGAGAGTTCGTGCGGCACGCGCGCCTCGCTGCCGGCCAGGCCGACCAGGGCCAGCACCTCGGCCACGCGGTCGCGCCGCTCGCCGCGCGGCAGCTGCGACAGGCCGAAGCCGACGTTGCGGCCCACGTCCAGGTGCGGGAACAGCGCATAGTCCTGGAACACCATGCCGATGCGGCGGCTTTCCGCGGGCACGTGCACGCCGGGGCTCTCCACGACGTCGCCGGAGATGCGGATCTCGCCCTCGCTGGCGCGCTCCAGGCCCGCGACCGCGCGCAGCAGCGTCGTCTTGCCGCAGCCCGAAGGCCCGATCAGCACGCCGATGTCGCCGGCGGGCAGGCCGAACGAGACCTGGTCGACCGCGGGCCGCGCCTGTCCGCCGTAGCGGACGCTCAATCGGGACAGTTCGACATGCATGGGCCTGGATTCTAGATGCGTACAATTCTCATTTGCATTGTTCCAGCGAACCACCTCCTCCGCCACCGCGCCGCGTCCTGCGTTGACCCTGCCGCGGCCCCGAGACCTCCTGTTGCTGGCGGTGGCGGCGCTGATCGTGCTGCCCGTCGCGGCGGTCCTCGGCTCCTGGCTGGAATGGGACGCCCACACCGCGGACATCCTGCGCGAGATGGCGGCCACCGTGCTGCCGGGCTACGCCATCACGAGCGTGGTGCTGTGCATCGCGGTCGGCTTCGGCGTCGCGCTGGTCGGCACCGTCTCGGCCGCGGCCGTCACGCTGTTCGAATTCCGCGGCCGCCGCTTCTTCGAATGGGCCTTGCTGCTGCCGCTGGCCATGCCCTCGTACGTGGTGGCCTACGCGTACACCGACTTCCTGCAATTCAGCGGCCCGATGCAGGGCTGGATCCGCGCGACCTTCGGGCTCGAAGG
>JAEWBU010000202.1 GCA_023390985.1 Pseudomonadota bacterium | reverse complement strand
GCCCTGGCGAGCTCCTCGCGCAGCATCGGCGCGATGGCCTCGCGCGAGGCGTAGGCGGCGAAGCAGCGCCCGGTGGCCGACGACAGCAGCGGCATCACGTCGCCCAGCCGCAGGTTCACCGTCACCGCCGAAGGCGACTCTTCCCAGTGCACGATGGTCGGCCCGCGGTTGCCCCACACCGCCAGCGCCAGCGTGTGGCCGATGCTCTCCACCAGCGTCGCCACGCGCTCGCGCGCGAGCTTGATCGCGTCCAGGCGCGAGAGCGAAGCCAGGCCGAGCTTGAGCGCGGCCGGGCCGAGGTCGTAGCGCGTGGTCGCGGGGTCCTGCGCCACCAGCTGCAGGCGCTGGAAGCTCACCAGGTAGCGGTGCGCCTTGGCCGCGCTCATGCCCGCGGCTGCGGCCAGGTCGCGCAGCATCAGCGGCCCCGGCGCCTTGCCGAGCGCGTCGAGCAGCGCGAAGCCCACCTCCACCGACTGGATTCCGGCGCGCTCCTTCATGCGCGGAGGCGTCGGCTAGAATTTCGATTAGGTAAATTCATTTCACTATGCGTAACGCTGCAGAACTGTAGCGCAGCACGCGAAAAGAAGGCAATCCCGATGAAGCTCGCCACGTACAAGGACGGTTCTCGCGACGGACAGCTGGTGGTGGTGTCGCGCGACCTGGCAACGGCCCATTATGCGACCGGCATCGCGGGCACGCTGCAGCAGGCGCTGGACGACTGGGGCTTCATCGCCCCGCAGTTGCAGGACCTGTACGAGACGCTGAATTCAGGCAAGGCGCGCCATGCCTTCCCGTTCGAGCCGCAGCGCTGCATGGCGCCGCTCCCGCGTGCCTACCAGTGGGCGGACGGCTCCGCCTACATCAACCACGTGGAGCTGGTGCGCGCCGCGCGCAAGGCGGAGGTGCCCGAGACCTTCTACACGGATCCGCTGATGTACCAGGGCGGCAGCGACGATTTCCTGGGCCCGTGCGACGACGTCGTGGTGCCCAGCGAGGACTTCGGCATCGACTTCGAGGCCGAGGTCGCGGTCGTCACCGGCGACGTGCCGATGCAGGCCACGCCCGAGCAGGCGCTGGAGGGCATCCGCCTGGTGATGCTGGCCAACGACGTCAGCCTGCGCAACCTGATCCCGGCCGAACTGGCCAAGGGCTTCGGCTTCTTCCAGAGCAAGCCCGCGACCGCGTTCAGCCCGGTGGCGGTCACGCTCGACGAGCTGGGCGACGCCTGGCAGGCGGGGCGCCTGCACCTCACGCTGCAATCGACCTGGAACGGCCGCCGCGTGGGCATGTGCGAGGCGGGCCCGGAGATGACCTTCCACTTCGGCCAGCTGATCGCCCACATCTGCAAGACGCGCAACGTGCGCGCGGGCAGCATCGTGGGGTCTGGCACCGTCAGCAACAAGGGCGTGGAGCAGAACGGCCGGATGGAGTGGCCCAAGGGCTACAGCTGCATCGCCGAGAAGCGCGCGATCGAGACCATCCAGGACGGCAAGCCCTCGACCGACTTCATGAAGTTCGGCGACACCATCCGCATCGAGATGAAGGGCAAGGACGGGCAGTCGATCTTCGGTGCGGTGGACCAGAAGATCGCGGCGTTGCCGAGCTGAAAGATCCCGTCATTCCCGCGCAGGCGGGAATCCAGGGCTTCCGGTTCAGCGACCGAAGGGAAGCACTGGATCCCCGTCTTCGCGGGGATGACGAGGACGTACTTGCGGGGCGGTGACGGCAGCTACAACCGCAACCAAGGCGTCCCCGACTCCTCCGCCTCCGCCTGCTTCAGCGTGTGCAGGAACGAGTCGCACCACCAGTGCACGTCGGTGCGCTTCAGGGTCGCGAACAGGGCCTCGTGGCGCTCCCTTCGCTCTTCCAGCGGCATCGCCAGGGCGAGGTGGATCGCCGCGGCCGTGCCCTCGGTGTCGTAGGGATTGACCATCAGCGCTTCCTTCAGCTGCTCGGCCGCACCGGCGAAGCGCGAGAGCACCAGCACGCCCGGGTCTTCCGGGTCCTGCGCCGCGATGAATTCCTTGGCGACCAGGTTCATGCCGTCGCGCAGCGGCGTCACCAGGCCCACGCGGCTGGCGCGGTACAGGCCCGGCAAGCGCGCCCGTGCCACCGTGCGGTGCATGTAGCGCACCGGCATCCAGTCGAGCTCGCCGTAGTTGCCGTTGATCGAGCCGCACAGGCTTTCCAGCTCGTGCAGGATGTCCGTGTAGGCGCTGACGTCCTCGCGGCTGGGTGAGGCGATCTGGATCAGCGTGGCGCTCTGGCGCGTCTCCGGATAGCGCCGCAGCAGCTCGCGGAAGGCGCGCATGCGCTGCGGCAGGCCCTTGGAGTAGTCGAGCCGGTCCACGCCCACCAGCACCTTGCGGCGCGAATACTCGCGCTTCATGCGCTCGTACATCTCCTGCGCCTCGGGCGCCTCGGTCACGGCCTTGAACTCTTCCACGTCGATCCCGATCGGGTAGGCGCCCGCGTGGATGGTGCGGTTGAAGACGCGCCAGCGGCCCTCGCCGGCCGGCTGCGCATGCGCCTCCGACTGGATGTAGGCGCAGAAGTGCTCATGGTCCGCCTGGCTCTGGAAACCGACCACGTCGTACTGGCACAGGCCCTTCATCAGCCAGTCGTGGCCCGGGATGGCGGCCACGATCAGCGGCGGCGGCAACGGGATGTGCAGGAAATAGCCGATGCGCTGCTTGCAACCCAGCGAGCGCAGTTCCGCGGCCAGCGGGATCAGGTGGTAGTCCTGCACCCAGATCACGTCGTCCGGCTGCAGCATCGGCAGCAGGGTGCGCGCGAACATCTGGTTCACGCGCCGGTAGCCCTCGATGTAGCCGGCGTCGAAGTCGGCCAGGTCCAGCCGGTAGTGGAAGACGGGCCACAGCACGCCGTTGGAATAGCCGACGTAGTAGGACTCGTAGTCGTCCTTGTCGAGGTCCACGGTCGCCAGGGTCACCGGCCCGGCGTGGTGCACGTGCAGCTGCGGCTTGTCATCGCCTTCGGCGAGCTTGCCGCTCCAGCCGAACCACAGGCCGCCGCTGTTGTTCAGCACTTCACCCAGCGCGACGGCCAGGCCGCCCGCCGCGGTCTTGCGAGGATCGGCGACCCGATTGGAGACAACGACCAGCCGCGACATCAGATCACCGTGTCCCAGGGCGCGGACAGGCGGACCGCGGCGTTGATCAAGCCGACCATCGAATAGGTCTGCGGGAAGTTGCCCCACATCTCGCCGGTCTGCGAATGCGTGTCCTCGGACAGCAGGCCCAGCGGGTTGCGGCTCTTGAGCATGATTTCGAAGATCTCGCGCGCCTGCGGCTTGCGGCCGATGCGCGCCAGCGCGTCGATGCGCCAGAAGGTGCAGATGTTGAACGCCGTCTCCGGCTTGCCGAAGTCGTCGGCCGCCTCGTAGCGGCGCATGTACGGTCCGTCGCCCAGCGATTTCTCGAGCGCGTCCACGGTGGCCACGAAGCGAGGGTCCTTGGGGTCGATGAAGTTCACCTCGGCCATCAGCAGCGCGCTGGCATCGAGGTCGCGGCCGCCGAAGCTCTCGGCGAACGACTGGCGCTCCTCGCTCCACGACTCCTTCAGGATGCGCTCGCGGATGGTGTGGGCGCGTTCGCTCCAGTAGTTGGATCGGTCCTTCAGGCCCAGCGTGCCGGCCACCTTGGCCAGCCGGTCGCAGGCGGCCCAGCTCATCAGCGCCGACGAGGTGTGGATGCGCGCGCGCGTGCGCAGCTCCCACATGCCGGCGTCGGGCGTGTCGTAGATGCGGAAGGCCTGCTCGCCCACCGCCTCGAGCGAGGCGAACTCGGCGCGGCCGGCGCGGCGCAGCAGGCGGTGGTCGTGGAAGGCCTGCGCCGCGCCCAGCACGATGTTGCCGTACACGTCGTGCTGGAAGTGCTCGGCCGCCTGGTTGCCCACGCGCACCGGGCCCATGCCGCGGTAGCCGGGCAGGTGCTCCATGATGGATTCGGGCAGCTGCTCTTCCTGGCCCACGCCATACAGCGGCTGGATGTGGCCGCCGCGCGATCGCACGATCACGTTCGTCAGCCAGCGCAGGTACTCCTCCATGGTCGCCACTTCGGAGATGCTGTTGAGCGCGCGCACCACGAAGAAGGCGTCCCGCAGCCAGCAGAAGCGGTAGTCCCAGTTGCGGCCGCTGTTGGGCGCCTCCGGGATGCTGGTGGTCATCGCCGCGATGATGGCGCCGGTGTCCTCGAACAGCGACATCTTCAGCGTGATGGCCGCGCGGATCACCGCGTCCTGCCACTCCAGCGGCAAGGCCAGCGCGCGCGACCAGTTGCGCCAGTAGGCCACCGTGTCCTGCTCGAACGAGCGCGCGGTCTCCTCGATGCCGCCGGTCAGGGTCTCGTCCGGACCCATGATGAAGTTCAGCGGCCGGTCGACCACGAAGAAGGTCTCGGACAGGATGTAGTCGATCGGCGCGTCGGTGTTCACGCGCAGCGTCTGCGAGTTGCCGACGAAACGGATGTGGGTGCTGCCGCGCGTGACCTCGGGCTTGTGCCGGCCCCAGTCGAAGCGCGGCCGCAGGATCACCCGCATGCGCGGCGTGCCGCCCAGCACGCGCACCCGGCGGATCAGCGTCAGCGGCCGGAAGGTGCGGCCGCGGTTCCAGAAGCGCGGCGCGAAGTCGGTGATCTCGATGCCCTGGCCCTGGCGGTCGTACAGGCGCGTGTGCAGGACCGCGGTGTTGGGCTCGTACTGGTGCTCGCTGCGCGCGAAGTCCTCCAGCTCGAAGGTCCAGATGCTGGCGGCTTCGCTCGGGTCCAGCAGCGCGTTGAACACCGGGTCGCCGTCGAAGCGCGGCAGGCAGCACCAGACGATGCTGCCGCGCTCGTCCACGAGCGCGCTGTAGGCGCAGTTGCCGATCACGCCCAGGTTCAGGTTGGGGACCGAGAGATTCGATTTCATGCGGAGGCTTTCCGGGCCACTTTCATGGCGACCGCGTTTTCGAATTCGAGGCGCAGCGCGCCGGGATTGGCGAGGCGCTGCCAGGCGACCGTGGGCCCTTCGCCCACCTTCACGCCCAGGCCGCCCAGCCGCTGCACGGCGGCGAAGCCGGCTTCGTCGGTGACGTCGTCGCCCACGAACACCGGCGTGCGGCCGAGGAACGGGCCTTCGCGCAGGAAGGCTTCGATGGCGCTGCCCTTGCTCGCGCCGCCCGGCTTGGCTTCCACCACCATCTTGCCGCGCAGCAGCGTCAGGCCGGGCGAGCGCTCCACCGCTCGCTGCATCGATTCGCAGCAGACGCGTTCCAGGTGCGGCGCCTGCCGGTAGTGCACGGCGAGGGACCGCTCCTTGTGTTCGACCAGGAGCTGCGGGTGCTGCTCCAGCAGCCGGGCGGCGGCGTGCTCCACCTCGTCCAGCGGATGCGGCGGCAGCATGTCCACCGCGCCGTCGGCCGCGCGCCGCTCGGCACCGTGCACGCCCGCGACGGGCAGGCGCAAGGGGTCGAGATACTCGTCGATCTCGCGGATCGGCCGGCCGCTCACCACGGCGACCGCGCCCGACAGGTACTGCTGCAACGCGTCGAGCGTGGGCACGAGACCACAGGGGACCACCACCGCGCCGGGTTCCGGCGCTATGTCCACCAGCGTGCCGTCGAAGTCCAGGAACAGCGCGCAGGCCGGACTCAGGATGTCCACAAAATTCATGGACCGTGAAAGTAACACCGAGGCGACCCGGCCGTGAGCCCGGCGTACCGCCTGCCCGCGTAGGAGCTTTCCTACTCCGTCCCCGCCGACGCGTTCAGGTCTCGTACACCCGATCGAGCGAATCGAAACCTTTGACCTCGATCGGGTTGCCGCTCGGGTCCTGGAAGAACATGGTCCATTGCTGGCCGGGCTGGCCGGGGTAGCGCAGGTGCGGCTCGATCACGAACTTCGTGCCGGCCGCACGCAGCCGTTCGGCCAGCGCCTGCCATTGCGGCAGTTCCAGGATCAGGCCGAAGTGCGGCATCGGCACCAGCTTGTCGCCGACGCGGCCGGTCAGGCTGGTGGCGAACGGCGTGCCCCGGTGCAGCGAGATCTGGTGGCCGAAGAAATCGAAGTCCACCCAGGTGTCGGTGCTGCGGCCCTCGGTACAGCCGAGCACGCCGCCGTAGAAGCGCCGCGCCTCGTCGAGGTCGGTCACGTGGTAGGCGAGGTGGAATAAGCTTCTCATTCCCCAAGCCTACCGCACGCAAGACGATGGACTATTCGCGCTACCAGACCCTTTCGATCAGCCGCCGCGGGCCGTCCGATTCGGTGCTCGACATCGTCATGCGCGCGCCCAACGGCAAGCTGCCGACCGCCGGCCACGAGGGCCATCGCGAGCTGGCCGAGATCTGGCGCGACGTCTCGGCAGACGACGGCGTGCGCTGCGCCGTGCTGCGCGGCGAAGGCCAGGGCTTCTCCGGCGGCGGCGACCTGTCGCTGGTGCAGGACATGGCCAACGACTTCGAGGTGCGCAGCCGCGTCTGGAAGGAGGCGCGCGACCTGGTCTACAACGTGATCAACTGCGACAAGCCCATCGTCAGCGCGCTGCACGGCCCGGCGGTGGGCGCGGGCCTCGTCGCCGGCCTGCTGGCCGACATCCCGATCGCCGCGAAGGACGCGCGCATCGTCGACGGCCACACCCGCCTGGGCGTCGCGGCCGGCGACCACGCGGCCATCGTCTGGCCGCTGCTGTGCGGCATGGCCAAGGCCAAGTACTACCTGATGCTGTGCGAGCCGGTCAGCGGCGAGGAGGCCGAGCGCATCGGCCTGGTCGCTCTGGCGGTCGAGCGCGAACAGCTCCTGCCCAAGGCGTACGAGGTCGCGGACCGGCTGGCGCAGGGCAGCCAGAGCGCGATCCGCTGGACCAAGTACTCGCTCAACAACTGGCTGCGCCAGGCCGGGCCGGCGTTCGACACCTCGCTCGCCCTGGAATTCATGGGATTCGCCGGTCCCGACGTGCGCGAAGGCGTGGCCTCGCTGCGCGAGCGGCGCCCGCCGAAGTTCGGCGGCAACTGATCCGCAGGCAGGCCGCGCGACTTTTGCTGCTGCCGCGCACGCAGCTCGCGAGCCGGCGGCCATAATCGGCCGCATGCAGTCCCTGCGCCAAGCCCGCTTCCTCGCCCGCCTCGTGCTGGCGTGGTTCGTGTTGGCGATCGGGGTGGCCGTCGCTTCTCCCGTCGTGCAGCCCAAGGCGACCCAGCTCGTCTGCAGCGGTGGCACCATGAAGCTGCTGGTGCAGGGCGACGGCGACGATGGCGCTTCCTCGGCCCTGACGCTGGACTGCCCGCTGTGCGCCACCCCGGCCGGTCCGCCGCCTGTGATCGCCGCCACCGGCGTGCAGGTGGGACTCTCGTACGCCGTGCAGCCGGTCCCGGCCGCGCGCATCGCGGCGCAGACCTCCGCGCCCCTGCCCGCCCGCGGGCCACCCTCGCTCTCCTGATCGATCGACAAGCGTTCCGCGCGCCGGCCTGACGGGCTGCGCGTGGCCTTCGTTCCCGATCCGGGAGAGTTCTCGTGAACCCAATCCGCACGGCCGCGGCGCTCGCGGCCAGCATCCCATTCGTGTGCGCGCCGCCCGCCGGCGCGCAGGACGCGCCCGTGAAAGCACTGGGCGTGATCACCGTGACCGGAGGACAGCCGACTTCGCTGCCCACGCAGATCCCGACCACCACGGAGGGCATCACCCGCGAGCAGATCGACCGCACCGTCAACGCCCAGGACAGCGAGGACGTGCTCAAGTACTTCCCCAGCCTGCTGGTGCGCAAGCGCTACCCCGGCGACTACAACCACGCCATCCTGTCCAGCCGCGCCTCGGGCACCGGCAACAGCGCGCGGTCGCTGGTCTATGCCGACGGCATCCTCCTGTCGAACCTGCTCGGCAACGGCGTCGGCGGCCTCTCCTTCCCGCCGCGCTGGGGACTGGTGACGCCCGAGGAGATCGAGCGGGTCGACGTCATGTACGGGCCGTTCTCCGCCGCGTACCCGGGCAACTCGGTCGGCGCGGTGGTCGACTACGTGACGCGCATGCCGCGGCAGTTCGAAGGGCATGCGGCCGCGAGCTACTCGATCTCGCCGTTCAAGCTGTACGGCGCCGAGTCCACGTTCCGCAGCTGGAACACCAGCGCCTCGCTCGGCAACAAGGCGGGCGACTGGACCTGGTGGTTCAACGTCAACCGCAGCGACAGCGAGGGCCAGCCGCTCACCTTTCCGACCCGGCTGGTCTCGAGCGGCAACCCCGCGGGCCCCGGCGTGCCGGTGACCGGCGCGGTGCTCACCCGCAACAGCGCCGACCTGCCCTGGTACATCCTGGGCGACGCCACGCAGTACGCCACCCGGCAGGACCACCTCAAGGCCAAGCTTGCGTACGACTTCCCGGGAACCGTGCGTGCCGCGTACACGTTCGGCTGGTGGGAGAACAAGTCGTTCGGGCGTTCCACCTCCTACCTGCGCGACGCGGGCGGCAGCACGGTCACGAGCGGCCCGGTGCGCATCGGCGGCCTGGCGTTCGCGCCGCTGACCGGCGCCGACTTCCCGCTCACCGACGAGAGCCTCACCCACTACATGCACGGCCTGTCGGTGAAGAGCCGCACCCAGGGCGTGTTCGACTGGGAGGCCGCGGTCAGCCGCTACGACTACCACCGCGACACCAAGCGGCAGAACGGGGCTTCCAATCCGCCGCCGGCCGCGGAAGCGGGTGGGGCCGGAACGCTGGCCGACGGCGGCGGCACGGGCTGGACCACGCTCTCATTGCGCGGCACCTGGCGCCCCGGCGGCACGCAGGGGCCGCACATCGTCGACTTCGGCCTGCAGCAGGACCGCTACGAGCTGGCCTACCTGACGTCCAACATCGCGGGCGACTGGCGACGCGACGGACCCGGCAGCGTCGCCAGCAACGTGGGCGGCCGCACGGAGTTGCGCAGCGTGTGGGCGCAGGACGCCTGGGCGTTCGCGCCGCGCTGGAAGACGGTGCTGGGGGCGCGGGTGGAACACTGGAATGCCGACTCCGGCTTCACGGTGATCGCGCCCAGCGTGAACACGGCCTGGCCGTCCCGCAGCGACACGAACGTTTCGCCGAAGGCGGCCGTGTCCTGGCAGTGGCAACCCGACACGGTGCTCAAGGCCTCGCTCGGACGCGCGGTGCGCTACCCCACCGTGGCCGAGCTCTATGGCGCCACCACGACGGCCAACGCGCAGTTCATCAACGACCCGAACCTGCGGCCGGAACGCTCGTGGACCGGCGAGCTCAGCGCCGAGAAGGAGCTCGAGCGCGGCCTGCTGCGGCTGACGTTCTTCGCCGAGACGACGCGCGACGCGCTCTACAACCAGACGCTGTTCGACACGGCCGCCAACCGCAACGTGACGCGGGTGCAGAACGTGGGCCGCATGGAGACGAAAGGGCTGGAACTCGCGTGGAACGGCTTCGACGTCCTCACGCCCGGCCTCAACCTGAACGCGAGCGCCACCTACGCCCATTCGGAGATCCGCGAGAACGCCGGCTTCGTGAGCACGCCCGGCGACACGCTGGGCAAGCGCCAGCCCAACATCCCGCGCTGGCGCGCGGCGGCCGTGGCCGACTACCGCTGGAACGAGCGCTGGACCACCTCGGTGGCCGCGCGCTACAGCAGCCGCCAGTTCAGAACGCTGGACAACAGCGACGTCAACGGCTACGCCTACATGGGCGTGAGCCCGCTCTACGTGGTCGACGTGCGCGCGCGCGTGCAGATCGACAAGCACCTGAGCGCGGCGTTCGGCATCGACAACCTGAACAACAAGACGTACTGGAACTTCCACCCCTATCCCCAACGCACGTTCTTCGCGGAACTGAAGGCCGACCTATGAAACACCCCCTGCTCATTCCCCTCTTCGCCGCGGTGCTCGGCGCGTCCGGCGCCGCCTCGGCGCACGTGGTGCTCGAATACCAGGTGGCGCCCGCCGACGCCTCCTACAAGGCGACGTTCAAGATCGGCCACGGCTGCGGCGAATCGCCCACGCGCCAGGTGAGCGTGCTCATCCCCGCGGGCGTCACCGGCGCCAAGCCCATGCCCAAGGCGGGCTGGGGGCTGGAGGTGCAGCGCACCGGGGAGAACGTCTCGCGCGTGACCTGGACCGCGCGCACGGCGGCGGACGCGCTGCCCAACGACCAGTACGACGAATTCGTCGTGGTGGCGCGCACGCCCAAGCAGCCGGGCACGATCTACTGGCCGGTGAACCAGGTCTGCGAGAGCGGCCGCACCGACTGGGTGGAGGTCCCGCGCGACGGGCGCAAACTGTCCGACCTGAAATCGCCCGCGGCCGCGCTCGAGATCCTTCCCGCCGACCACAGCGGCGGCCACCGACACTAGGAGTTGAGACCCATGAAAACGATCAAGACCTTGCTGGCCGCGATGGCCTTCGTGAGCGGCGCCGCCGCCTGGGCGCAGGCGAGCGCGCCCGTCACCGTGCTCGCGCCCTGGGCGCGCGCCACCGTGCAGGGGCAGCGCACTTCCGGCGCCTTCATGACGCTGGAAGCCAAGGAGCCGGTGACGCTGGTCGGCGCTTCCAGTCCGGTCGCCGGCCGCGCCGAGCTGCACGAGATGAAGCTGGAAGGCGACGTGATGCGCATGCGCGAAGTCGATTCGCTGCGCGTGGAAGCCGGCAAGCCGCTGCAGCTCAAGCCCGGCGGCTTCCACATGATGCTGGTCGACCTGAAGGCCCCGCTCGCGCCCAACACCAGCATCCCGCTCACGCTGACCTTCCGCACCGCCGCGGGCGAGCAGCGCCAGCTGGCGCTGCAGGTGCCGGTGTCGGCCACGCCGCCGAAGGAGGCAGGCGCGCACGGCAGCCACAGCAAGCATTGACACCGATGCTTGCGGTTTGACCGGCGGCCCCCGCGCCCGAGCCGCGCCGGGGGCTGCTAAGCTGGTGCCACACCCCGACGGAGGCGCCCCCATGAGCGACGATCCCACCCTGGGCTTCGGCAAGTTCGTACCCGGATTCGACTTCCTGCAGAACATCGCCAAGGGCGCGGGCCAGGCGATGCCCAACCTGACGAACTGGGTCGCGCCGACGCTCAGCGTCGAGGAACTGGACAAGCGCATCGGCGAGCTCAAGGCCGTGCACTTCTGGCTGGAGCAGAACTCCAAGGCCCTGGGCGCCACCATCCAGGCGCTCGAGGTCCAGAAGATGACGCTGGCGACGCTCAAGGGCATGAACTTCAACATGGCCGAGGTGGCGAGCGCGCTCACGCTGAAGCCGGCCGAAGCCAAGGAAGCCAGGCCCGCCAAGGAAGCGAAGGACGGCAACGGCGCGGCCGCCGCGGCGTCCACCGGCGTGGTCGATCCGCTGCAGTGGTGGGGCGCTCTCACCCAGCAGTTCCAGCAGATCGCCGCCGGCGCGCTCAAGGAAGCGGCCAACAACACCGCGATGGACACGGCCCGCAACATGGCGGCGGACATGGCGCGCGATGCCGTGAAGAACGCCACCGACGTCGTGCAGGCCGCCACGGGCGTGGCAACCGGTGGGGTCCGCAAGTCGGCGACCACGAAGTCCGCGTCTGCCAAGCCGGCCACGAAGAAGACAACCCGCAAGGCGCCCGCCCGCAAGCGCACCGCCGCCACCAGCAAGTAGATGAAGCTGTTTCCCTTCGCGCACGCCACCCATCCCCAATGGCCGATGGCCGCGGGGCTGGTGCTGGCGCAGCTGCGCGCGCAGATGGCGCTGCCCGAATACGCGCATTCGCCCACGCTCGCGCTGCTGTACATCACCGACCACTACGCCCCGCACGCCCGTGACATCCTCGACCACCTGAGCGCCGAGCTGCCCGAGATCACCGACTGGTCGGGCACGGTGGGCATCGGCATTTCCTCCTCCAACGTCGAGTATTTCGACGAGCCGGCGCTGGCCGTGATGCTGTGCGCCGTGCCTCCGCACCAGTACCGCGTGTTCTCCGGTGTGGCGCCTCTGGGAACGGGCGAAGGCATGGGCTTCGAGCCGCACGCCGCGCTGATCCACGCCGACGCCACCATGCCCGACCTCGGCGAGCTGATCGGCGAGTTGGCGGCTCGCACCTCCACCGGCTACCTGTTCGGCGGCCTGGCCGCCAGCCGCAACGAGGCGGTGCAGTTCGCGATCGGCGGCAACGGCAACATCAAGGGCCAGGGGCACGCGGGCGGCGTGTTCCGCGGCGGCATGTCGGGCGTGGCGTTCGGCGAGGGCGTTCGCATCGTTTCGCGCGTCACGCAGGGCTGCCAGCCGCTCGGCCGCGAGCGCGAGATCACGTCGGCGGAGGGCAACGTGCTGCTCACGCTGGACGGCGAGCCGGCGCTGGACGTGCTGCTGGAAGAAGCGGCCATCTCGCTGGACCGCCCGCAGGCGGCGATGTCCAGGCTGCGCTCCACGCTCGTCGGCCTCACCGTGCCGGGCGACGACCTGATCGCGCGCGCCGGCACCTTCGGCAGCGACGTCGAGGTGCGCCACATCATCGGCCTGGACCCGGGCCGGCACGGCGTCGCCGTGGCCAGCAAGGTCGAGCCCGGCATGCGCATGGCGTTCTGCAACCGCGATTCGCAGGCCGCGCGCGCCGACCTGATGCGCATCTGCGCCGAGATCCGCGAGGAACTGGAGCCGCAGGAAATGTCGCTGGAGGTGGCCGCGGCGCTGGCCGCGCCCGAAGCGCAGGTGGCGCCGAGCCCGGAGCGACGGATCGCGGGCGCGGTGTACGTCAGCTGCGCCGGCCGCGGCGGCCCGCACTTCGGCGGTCCCAGCGCGGAGCTGCAGATCGTGCGCCGCGCGCTCGGCGACGTGCCGCTGGTGGGCTTCTTCGCCGGCGGCGAGATCGCGCGCCACCACGTGTACGGCTACACGGGCGTGCTGACGGTGTTCGGCTAGGCCTTGCGTGTTCCGGCGCGCCGCGCCGGTCGTGGCACGATTCGCCCGCCACCAAGAGGAGGGGCGATGGGCAAGGCACTGAGACTGTCGGAGAAATGGTTCCGCCGCGGCTTGTGGGTCGTGGCGTTCGTTTTCGCGGGATTCCTGATCGGCCTGGGCGGCACGCTGGTCGGCGACCTGCCCAAGGTGGAGCGCCGGCTGGAGATCGACGACTTCCTGGACCGCACCGCGGCCGAGCGGCTGCGCGCCGACATCAAGGCGACGCAGCGCGCCTCGCGCGAGGCGCAGGACGCGTTGCAGCAGGCGCGCCTGAAGGCGCAGGTGGCGCGCACCGATTCCAGGTCGGCGCACGAGACCTTCCAGAACTGGCTGTCCACCCGGCGCGTGACCCAGCTCGCCGAGCAGGACCCCGAGCTGGTGGCGCGCACGCGCCAGCTCGATGCGCTCAAGCAGTCCGAGCGCGCCGCGCAGACCGGCGTCGAGCAGCAGGAGCAGGCGGTGCTGGACGCCCAGCAGCGCGAACGCCGCACGCGCGAACAGCTGACGACGATGGAGCAGGCCGCGGGCGATGCGTTGCGCGCGGAACAGCGCAAGGTCGAACTGCGCGTGTTCCTCTACCGCCTGGCGCTGACCCTGCCGCTGCTGGTGATCGCCGGCTGGGCCTTCCGCAAGCACCGCAAGGGGCGTTACTGGCCGTTCGTGTGGGGCTTCATCTTCTTCGCGCTGTTCGCCTTCTTCGTGGAGCTGGTGCCCTACCTGCCCAGCTACGGCGGCTACGTGCGCTACGCCGTCGGCATCGTGGTCACGGTGCTGGTCGGCCGGCAGGCGATCGTGGCACTGGAGCGCTACCTGCAGCGCCAGCGCGAGGCCGAGGCGCAGCCGGATGCGAAGCGGCGCGAGGAGCTGCCCTACGACACGGCGCTCGCGCGCCTTTCGAAGAGCGTGTGCCCGGGCTGCGAGCGGCCGGTGGACCTGAAGAACGAGGCGCTCGACTTCTGCCCGCACTGCGGCATCGGCCTGTTCGACCGCTGCGGAAGCTGCTCCACGCGCAAGAGCACCTTCGCGCGCTTCTGCCAGGCGTGCGGCACGCCCGGCGGCGCCGGCTTCACACGCCTCGTTGCCGATCCCGCCTGAACTGCCCGGCGAAGGCGGCGAAGCGGCCCTGCTCCAGCGCTTCGCGCACCTCGCGCATCAGGTTCAGGTAGTAGTGGAGGTTGTGGATGCTGGCGAGCATGGGCGCCAGCATCTCGCCGCAGCGCTCCAGGTGGTGCAGGTAGGCGCGCGAGAAGCCGCCGCTGACGCTGCCGTCCGCGTTCGTCGTGCCCTTGCAGGCGTAGCAGGTGCAGGTCTCGTCCAGCGGACGCTCGTCGGAGCGGTGCCTTGCGTTGCGGATCTTCAGGTCGCCGAAGCGGGTGAACAGGTGGCCGTTGCGGGCGTTGCGGGTGGGCATGACGCAGTCGAACAGGTCCACGCCGTTGGCGACGCCGTCCACCAGGTCTTCCGGCGTGCCCAC
>JAEWBU010000181.1 GCA_023390985.1 Pseudomonadota bacterium | reverse complement strand
ATGCTGGGCGGCATCATCACCGGCAAGCCGCCGGTGAACCTGTCGCAGGCCACGCCGATCGCGCGCCTGACCAGCGAATACAACGTGTTCGTGCTGCCGTCCAACTCGCAGTTCAAGACCATGGCCGACGTGGTGGCGCAGCTCAAGAAGGACCCCGGCAGCGTCAAGTGGGGCGGCGGCTCGCGCGGTTCCACCGAGCACATCGCCGCGGCCATGATCGCGCAGAAGGTCGGCGTCGATCCTTCCAAGATCAACTACGTCGCCTTCCGTGGGGGCGGTGAGGCCACCGCCGCCATCCTGGGCGGCAACGTCACCGTCGGCGGCAGCGGCTTCTCCGAGTTCGCCGAATACATCAAGGCCGGCAAGATGAAGCCGATCGCCGTGACGTCGGCCAAGCGCCTGAACGACGTGCCCACGCTCAAGGAACAGGGCATCGACGTCGAGATCGGCAACTGGCGCGGCGTGTACGCCGCTCCCGGCATCACCGACGCGCAGAAGAAGCAGGTCACCGACATGGTGCTGGCCGCGATCAAGACCAAGAGCTGGCAGGAATCGCTGGAGAAGAACGACTGGACCCCGGCCGTGCTGAGCGGCCCGGCGTTCGAGAAGTTCGTCGACGACGAATTCGCCAGCCTGCGCGCGACGATGGTCAAGTCCGGCATGGTCTGACCGGTTCTTCGCGAACCTCGTTACGCCCGGCCCCGCCGGGCGTTTTCAGTTTTGATCCGTGCGTGGCCGGCCAGGAGAGATGTCCATGAACAACACGAACAAGGCGGAGCCCACCCAGGTGGCGGTGGGCGCCGGCGTATTGCTGCTGGGGGCCGCGCTGGCCGCCGGGGCGCTGGTGATCCCCGCGGCGGCCGGCTACGGCGGCGTGGGACCGAACTTCCTGCCCTGGCTGGTGGCCGTCGGCCTCGCGATCTGCGGCGTGCTGATCCTGCGCGAGGCGCTCACGGGCGGATTCCGCGCGATGGACGAGCCCTCGGGTTCGGCGCACGCGTACTGGCCGGGCCTGGCCTGGATCACCGCCGGCCTGCTCGCCAATGCCGCGCTGATCACGCGCATCGGCTTCATCCTGGCCTGCACGCTCTGCTACATGCTCGCCGTGCAGGGGCTCAAGCGCGCCTCCGGCCAGCCGGCGGGCACGCCCCGGGCGCTGCTGATCGACCTGGTCACCGGGTTCCTGATCTCCGCGCCGGTGTTCTGGCTCTTCACGCAATTCCTCGGCATCAACCTGCCGGGCCTGACCGGGACGGGGTGGATCTGATGGACATCCTCAACGCCCTGCTGCAGGGCTTCGCCACCGCGATCTCTCCGATCAACCTGCTGTGGGCCTTCGTCGGCTGCGCGCTCGGCACCGCCGTCGGCGTGCTGCCCGGCATCGGCCCGGCGGTCGCCGTGGCGATGCTGCTGCCGATCACCGCCAAGGTGGACATCACCGCGTCGATGATCTTCTTCGCCGGCATCTACTACGGCGCGATGTACGGTGGCTCCACCACCTCCATCCTGCTGAACACGCCGGGCGAGACGGCCAGCATGGTCACGGCGATGGAAGGCAACAAGATGGCCAAGAGCGGGCGCGCGGGCGCGGCGCTGGCGACGGCGGCCATCGGCTCGTTCGTCGCGGGCACCATCGCCACGGTGGTCGTCACGCTGTTCGCGCCGGCGGTGGCGGATTTCGCCGTCAAGCTCGGCCCGCCCGAGTACTTCATGCTGATGGTGCTGGCCTTCACCACCGTGAGCGCCGTGCTCGGCAAGAGCACGCTGCGCGGCATGGCGGCGCTGCTGCTCGGGCTGGCCGTCGGCTGCATCGGGCTGGACCAGATCTCGGGCCAGCCGCGCTACACGCTGGGCGTGCCGGAACTGCTCGACGGCGTCGAGATCGTGCTGGTCGCGGTCGGCCTGTTCGCCGTCGCCGAGGTCCTGTACGCGGCCATGTACGAAGGCCGCGTGCAGGAATCGCAGAACTCCATGAGCCGGGTCTACATGACCGGGCGCGACTGGCGCCGGTCCATCCCCGCCTGGCTGCGCGGCACCGCCATCGGCACGCCGTTCGGCTGCATCCCCGCGGGCGGCACCGAGATCCCCACCTTCCTCAGCTACGCCGCCGAGAAGAAGCTGGCCAAGGGCGAGGACCGGGCCGAGTTCGGCGGCAAGGGCGCCATCGAAGGCGTGGCGGGTCCCGAGGCCGCCAACAACGCCACCGTCACCGCCGCGCTGATCCCGCTGCTGACGCTGGGCATCCCGACCTCGAACACGACCGCGATCCTGCTGGGTGCCTTCCAGAACTACGGCATCCAGCCGGGTCCGCAGCTGTTCACGAGCTCGGCCGCCCTGGTGTGGGCGCTGATCGCCTCGCTCTACATCGGCAACGTGATGCTGCTGGTGCTCAACCTGCCGCTGGTGAAGGTCTGGGTGCAGCTGCTCAAGATTCCCAAGCCGCAGCTCTACGCCGGCATCCTGATCTTCGCGACCGTCGGCGCCTACGGCATGCGGCAGAGCGCGTTCGACCTGGTGCTGCTGTACGGCATCGGTCTCCTGGGCGTGGCGATGCGCCGCTTCGACTTCCCGACCGCGCCGGTGGTGGTGGGCATGATCCTGGGCCCGCTGGCCGAGGCGCAGCTGCGCAACGCGGTGTCGATCGGCGAGGGCAGCTTCCTGGTGTTCCTGCAGCGGCCGATGTCGCTGGCGCTGCTGGTCATCGTGCTGGCGGTGGTGGTGCTGCCGCGCGTGATGCGCGCGCGCGGCCGGCGCAACGCCGCCCAGCCCGGCTAACCGAGCCCCGTCATTCCCGCGAAGGCGGGAATCCAGGGCTCCCGCCTTCGGAGCGGCAAAGGAAGCACTGGGTCCCCGCCTCCGCGGGGACGACGAGCTTGTGATTGCTACCATCTGCGCCCATGCGAGACGACATGCTGCCGCGCGACGGCCAGCGCATCCTGGAGCTGGCGGCGCGGTCCATGTTCGACCTCTTCGCCAACGCCAGCGAAGGGATGATGCTGGTGGACCGCGACGCCCGCGTGGTCTGGATCAACGACCAGTACAAGCGCTTCCTGCCGGCGCTGGGCTTCGAGCGGGTGGAGGACTTCGTCGGCCATCCCGTCTCGGAAGTGGTTCACAACACCCAGATGGACCGGGTGATCCGCACCGGCAAGCCGATCCTCATCGACCTGCTGTCCAACCGCGCCGGCACTTTCGTCGTCAGCCGCATCCCGCTGCGCGACGAGGCCGGGCAGGTGATCGGCGCGCTGGGTATCGTGCTGTTCGACCATCCCGAGACCACGCTGCAGCCGCTGATCCACAAGTTCGCCAACCTGCAGCGCGACCTGGACGACGCCCGCCGCGAGCTGGCGACGCAGCGCCGCACCAAGTACACGCTGGGCAGCTTCATCGGCTCCAGCCCGCCGGCGGTGGAGGTCAAGCGCCAGGCGCGGCGCGCGGCTGCCTCCTCCAGTCCGGTGCTGCTGCTGGGCGAAACCGGCACCGGCAAGGAGCTGCTGGCGCAGGCCATCCACGCGGGCTCCTCGCGCGCCGGCGGGCCCTTCGTCAGCATCAACATCGCCGCCGTGCCCGACACGCTGCTGGAAGCCGAGTTCTTCGGCGTGGCGCCGGGCGCCTTCACCGGCGCGGACCGCCGCGGGCGCGACGGCAAGTTCAAGCTGGCCGACGGCGGCACGCTGTTCCTCGACGAGATCGGCGACATGCCCACCAGCCTGCAGCCCAAGCTGCTGCGGGCGCTGCAGGAAGGCGAGATCGAGCCGCTGGGCTCCAACAAGGTGGTGCCGTTCGACGCCCGCGTGATCGCGGCGACCTCGCGCGACCTCGGCGCGCTGGTGCGCGAAGGACGCTTCCGCGAGGACCTGTACTACCGCCTCAACGTGCTGCCGATCCGGGTGCCGCCGCTGCGCGAGCGCCGCGCCGACATCCCTGCGCTGGTGGAGGCGCTGGGGGAGGACATGGCGCTGCGCAACGGCACGCCGGCGCCCGAGCTCAGCGCCCAGGCGATGGCCCTGCTGGCCGCGCAGGCCTGGCGCGGCAACATCCGGGAGTTGCGCAACGTGCTGGAGCAGGCCGCGATGCGAAGCGATTCGCCGCGCCTGGACGTCGCCCAGGTGGACGAGGTGCTGCGCGCCGCCGGTGTCGAGCGCATCGCCCCGGCCGCCACTTCGG
>JAEWBU010000180.1 GCA_023390985.1 Pseudomonadota bacterium | reverse complement strand
GGACAGCACCACGACCTGCTTCACGCCCTCGGCCTCGACCTGGCGCGCGATGCCGTCGACGCTGATGATCCCGTCCACCGGCTGGCCGCCGGTCATCGCCACCGCGTCGTTGAACAGGATCTTGTAGGTGAGCGTGGCCTTCGCCGCGACGGCCTGGCGGATGGCGAGGTAGCCCGAGTGGTAGTACGTGCCGTCGCCCAGGTTCTGGAACACGTGCGGCACCCTGGTGAACATCGCGTGCGACACCCAGTCCACGCCTTCGCCGCCCATCTGGATCAGGCCCTCGGTGTCGCGGTCCATCCAGCTGGCCATGAAGTGGCAGCCGATGCCCGCCTGCGCATGCGAGCCCTCGGGCACGCGGGTGCTGGTGTTGTGCGGGCAGCCGGCGCAGAAGTAGGGCAGGCGCTTGACGCTGTCGCTCTCGTTGGACAGCAGCTCGGGCAGCGTGAAGTCGCGCACCAGGTGGCGGCGGTCCAGGTCGGGGTAGTGGCCCGCGATCCAGTTCGCGACGATCTCGATCAGGCGCGAGGGCCGCAGCTCGCCCAGCGCGGAGACCAGCGGCGCGCCGCGCGCATCCGACTTGCCCACGATCACCGGCCGTTCGGCCTCGTTGTAGAACATGGAGCGCAGCTGCTCCTCGACCACCGGTCCTTTCTCCTCGATCACCAGCAGCTCGCGCAGGCCGCGCGCGAATTCGCGCATGCGGGTCGGCTCGATCGGATAGGTCAGGCCCAGCTTGTAGATGCGCACGCCGTGGAGGGCCAGCGTCTCCGGCGAGATGTCCAGGCGGCGCAGCACTTCCATGAAGTCGTAGTGCGCCTTGCCGGCGGTGACGATGCCGACCGTGGCGCGGTCGCTCTGCACCACGTGCCGGTCGATGCTGTTGATGCGCGCGAAGGCGCGTACGGCGTCCAGCTTGGCGTGCAGCCGCTGCTCGATCACCAGCGAGGGCAGGTCGGGCCAGCGGTAGTGCAGCCCGCCCGCGGGCGGCGTGTAGCCGGTGAGCTGGCGCACCGTCTCGCCGTCCTGCCACGCGGCGATGCGCGCGTTGACGAGGTCGAGGTCCACGGTCGAGGCGCTCTCCACCACTTCGGACAGCGCCGTGAAGCCCACCCAGTTGCCCGAGAAGCGCGAGAGCTGCCAGCCGTACAGGCCGAACTCCAGGTACTCGGCCACCGAGGCGGGCGACACGATGGGCGCGTGCCACGACTGGAACGCCTGGTCGCTCTGATGCGGCATCGACGAGGATACGCAGCCATGGTCGTCGCCGGCCACCATCAGCACGCCGCCATGCGGCGAGGCGCCGTACGCGTTGCCATGCTTGAGCGCGTCGCCGGCGCGGTCCACGCCCGGGCCCTTGCCGTACCACATCGCGAACACGCCGTCGCAGGTGCGCTCGGGGTCGGCCTCGACGCGCTGCGTGCCCAGCACCGCCGTGGCGCCGAGTTCCTCGTTGATCGCGGGCAGGAAGCGCAGGCCCGCTTCGTCGAACTTCCTGCCGGTCTTCCACACGGCCTGGTCCACCATGCCCAGGGGCGAACCGCGGTAGCCGCTGATGAAGCCCTGCGTGTTCAGGCCGGCGGCGGCGTCGCGCTGGCGCTGCATCAGCATCAGGCGCACCAGGGCCTGGGTGCCGGTGAGGAAGATCGCGCCGCTGCGGGCCCAGAGGCTGTCGCTGAGCTTGTAGTCGGGGCGGACGAGGGTGGTGGCGGTCATGCTTGTCTCCGAGTCGGAAGAGCATAGGCGTCCGATCCGGAAAAAGGCTTCTCTTTTCCCTCCGATCCGGCTCTGCGGGAGAATGCTGTTCTCGAATGACCCGGATTCCAGGAATGGACGAACTCGACCGCCATGACGTGCTGCTCCTCTCGGAACTGCAGCGCGACGCCCGCCAGACCGTCCAGCAGCTCGCCGCGGCCGCGGGCCTGTCCAGCACGCCGTGCTGGAAGCGCGTGAAGGAGATGGAGTCGGCCGGGATCATCCGGGGCTACACGGCGCTGGTCGATCGGGAGAAGGTCGGCCTCGCGTTGTGCGTGCTGGCCGAAGTGAACCTCACGCGCCACAACGAGGACGACGTGCGCCGCTTCGAGCAGTCGATCGCGGCGGAGCCGAGCATCGTCAGCTGCTACGCGACCACGGGCCAGGCCGACTACGTGATCAAGGTGCTGGTGCCGGACATCAAGCGGTACGAGAGCTTCCTGCACGAGACGCTGTTCCGCATGCCCGGCGTGACGCACGTTCGGTCGAGCGTGGTGCTCAAGGAGGTGAAGTCCGAGAGCCGGCTGCCGCTGGAGGTGCCGGGCAAGAAGGCCGGCGCGTCGCAGCGGCGCACGCGCGCCGCGCGCTGACCAAAGGACGTTCCCGCGGGCGGGAGGGCCCGGTAGCTTGGGCCCATGCGCCACAAGCTCGACCCGGTCCTCGACATCTTTCCCAAATGGCGCGCGCTGGTGCGCACTGCGACCGCCGATGACGGGTCGGCCTTCGAAGTGCTCGAAGTCCCCGCACCCGACGGTTCGGATGCGGCGGCGGGACTTCTCGTGAGCACCGCCAACGGCAAGGTCACGGTGAGCTTCGACGTCCATGACTCGCGCTTCGACGAGTGGGCGGGAGACGCGGGCGCACTCGAGTACATCCGCCGGCTTGTCACGGAGAGGGTGGCCGTGGTTTCCTGGTGGTCGGGCGGGCGCTGGTGCGGATCGTCCTCCCTGGATGCGGACCAGCGGCCCGGGATGCCGTCGTGGGCGGCCGGCCAGGGCGTCGACAGGATCCGGGTGCGATCGTGGAGAGGGGCGCTGAACGCGGACTTGGAGCGCGGAGAGTGAAGGGTGGGCTCGCATCGACTGCCGCCGCTGGACGGCTATACGCCCGAGGCGTATAGTTGGAGCCGCTGCTCACAATCGTCGAGACGCTTCTGTTCCAGAAACAGTGGCCGCTGTACTGGACCGAGGAGGAGCGAGGCGAGTTCGCCGCGTTCATCGCGGAGCGTCCCGACGCCGGTGATGTAGTGCCCGGTTCCGGTGGCATCCGGAAGGTGCGTTGGCGCCGGGCAGGTTCCGGCAAGTCCGGTGGTGTACGGGTCATCTACTACGTTCGAACCCAGCAGGGCGATCTCGTTCTCCTGACGCTCTATGCGAAGGCGACGACTGACAACATCACCGGCGCGAAGTTGAAGGAGATACGCCATGCCCTCGAAGAACAAGCCGCTGACCGCGAGGCAGTTGCGCGCCTACGAAGCCGGGCGTGACCTTGCCGCGGAGCTGCTCGCGTCGGTGCAGCAGATGCGGGCTGGAGAGACGCAGGTCGTTCCGACGCCTGCCGCCGAAGCCCGCGAGCGCACCGGACTGTCGCAGTCGCAGTTCGCGGCTCTCCTCGGTGTTTCCGTGCGGACTCTGCAGGGCTGGGAGCAAGGGCGCAAACAGCCGAGCGGAGCGGCCCGGACGCTGCTGGCGATCGCGCGGGCGAATCCGAAGGTACTGCTGGCTGTGGCAAGCGAGCAGTAGCAGCAGCTCTCGAAATATCGCGATGGAAATGATTGCCGTAAGGTCCTCTGCCATGTCGGCAGTCGGCTATGACCCGAACACCAGGCGGATGAAGATCACTTTCGCGCAGGGCCACACATACGACTTCTGCGGAGTGCACGTCTACGACGGGCTGATGCGCTCTTACTCAAAGGGAACGTACTACAACGATCACATCAAGGATCGCTACGCGTGCTGAGTTTCAGCGCCTTCCCAGCATGAAAACCGTTCTCGTCCTCTTCTTTCTCGCAGTCCAGAGCAGCTATTCGGAAAACGCTGAACGCGCCGCGAGCGCGGAAGTTTTCGATACCGTGCAGTTCTATTCGGGCGGTGGTGGCTATTGGCGCATCAAGACCTATGCGGGGGACCAGGATGTCCACATCTGGTCGCTGGGCGCCGATGTCGAAGACATCGTTTCGCTCGCCAAAGCGAACACGGAGAAGCACTACGGAGACGTCCTTCGCGAATGCTACGTCATCGAAACGCTGGAAGGCCTTGAAGGTGTGCGCCGGGAGCTGGTGAAGCAAGGGCTCTCGCCGAATCTCGAAGCGCCTGCGTCCGGCGCGGTGTTCTGGGCGCCCTCCGGAAGCCGCTATAGGACCAAGTCCGCTCCGTAGGGCCGCTGCATCTGCAGGCACCCTCAGCGCCGAGGGACTGCCTTTACCGGCATCGCAGCCTTCAGCAATTCACCCAGCCGCTGCGCGATCTCCCGATGGTGCACGGCCACGTGCCGCACGCCCTCGTTCGCACGGCTCCTCCAGCCCGGCCCGCGAGCCATCAGGTCCTGCGCCGCCGCCTTCAGCGCCGCAGGCGATCGCTCCAAGCCGTACTCGACCAGCGCCGCCACCTGCCCGGCGTCCTTGCTGATCTTCGTGCGGAAAGCCTCTTCACGCTCGCCCATGATCACCAGCTTGTGCAGCGCGTAGCGCATGGGCGAGGGGAGGTTGACCACCACCGCCTGCTCGCCGGACAGCAGCACCGTCTGCGTGGTGTGCTCCAGCGAGAACTCCATGAACTTCAGCGGCTGGAGGCTGACGTTCAGCGGCTCGAACAGGTAGACGTCGTCCTTGCGGCCCGCCGTGGTGAGCAGGTCCACGCGGATGTCCTTGCGGGCGGTCATGTAGGTCGAAGCGGGCTCGGCGGCCAGGGTGTGCTGCGGCAGCAGGCCCATCTCCAGCGAGGTGATCGCGTCGTGCATGTCGGCCTTGGCGTTCTCGGCCAGCGCCAGCGAGACGTTGCGGCCCGGATGAGCGAAGTCGACGTCGCTGGTGCGCCAGCCGCTGGTCCAGCGCACGCCCAGCATGTTGGCCATGGCGATGAAGGCGTGGGTGCCTATCAGCACGCCTCCGGCGCGGAAGAAACCGTGCTCGGCCATGCGGTTGATCACCGCGAAGTGCTGCTGGATCACCGTCATGCAGCCCAGCGCCACGCAGGCGCCGGCCAGCGGCGCGATGTCGCTCGCCGCGTTGCGGCCGCCGCCGGCATGCAGCTGGATCAGCCGTGCCAGGCGCTCGTCGTCCGGCCCCAGGTAGACCTGCCGGTTCACGCCGGCCAGGTCGCGCACCTGCCAGTACCAGTAGTCGCGGCCCTTGACGGTCTTGCGGTTGAAGGAGCCGGGCAGGTCGCGCACCGACCGGTCGAACGCGGCCGCCTGCGCCTGCTCGAGGAGCTCGGCGAAGTTGGTCTGCGCCGCGGGCGACAGGTCGGTGAAGAGACGGGGCGGCTCGGCCATGGTTATCCTGCGGTGGGATCGCCGCGCAGTATAACCAGCTCCCGCGAAGTTATACTGCGGATTTGCGAGGCGGCAGTATAACGAGCGGTGTCCCGCCGTCAGCGCGTGTACGCCTCCAGCATGTACCGGCGCACCATCCGGTGGCTGTGGAAGAACGAGCCGTTGTGCGAGATCGCCCCGCGCATCACGGCCAGCCAGCCTTCCGGGTTGTCGTAGTACAGCGGCAGCACCACGTTCTCCAGCTTGTCGTACAGGGCCGCGGCGTCCAGCTCGTTGTCGTGGGGCGCGTCCTCGCCGATCGCCCAGCCGGTCAGGCCTTCCTCGCAGCCTTCCAGCCACCAGCCGTCCAGGATGCTCAGGTTGGGCACGCCGTTGAGAGCCGCCTTCATGCCGCTGGTGCCCGAGGCCTCCAGCGGCCGCTGCGGGGTGTTGAGCCAGAGGTCCACGCCCGACACCATCAGGCGCCCGGCCTCCATTCCGTAGTCGGGCACGTAGGCCACCGGGATGCTGTCGTCCAGCTCCCTGGCCCAGGCATGGAGCCGTGCGATGTGGCGCTTGCCCAGCTCGTCGCGCGGATGCGCCTTGCCGGCAAGCGCGATCTGGATCGGGTAGCGCCCGGCGATCCGCAGCAGCCGGTCCATGTCGCTGAACAGCAGCGAAGGCCGCTTGTAGTCCGTCATGCGGCGCGCGAAGCCGATGGTGAAGCGTTCCGGATCGAACCGCCCGCCGCCGGAACGCTGCAGCAGGGACAGCAGCGCGCCCTTGGCCTCGCGATGGGCCGCGCGCAGTTCGTCGGCCGGAATGCGGTCGGCGTGCAGCAGCAGCTCGGGCTCGTGGCACCAGTGCTGCACATGCTGGTCGTACAGGCGCCGGTGCGCGTCCGAGGCCCAGGTCCAGGGATGGATGCCGTTGGTGATCGCATGCACCTGGTAGCCGGGGAACATGGTCCGCGAGACCTCGGCATGCCGCTTGGCCACGCCGTTCACCCAGCCGGACAGGCGCAGCGCCAGGTGCGTCATGTTGAGACGCTCCTTGCCCGCGAGCTCCGGCACGTTCAGCTCCTTGACCATGGGGCCGAGGCAGGCGGTGGCCAGCGGGTAGTCGAACTGGTCGTGGCCGGCCGGCACCGGCGTGTGGGTGGTGAAGACGCAGTGGGCCTGCACGGCGGCCGCGGCCTTGTCGCGCGGCTCGCCGGCGGCCAGCCGCTCGCGCAGCAGCTCCAGCGTGAGCAGGGCGGCGTGGCCTTCGTTCAGGTGGTATTTCTGGATCTGCAGCCCCAGCGCGGCGAGCATGCGGACGCCGCCGATGCCCAGCACGGCCTCCTGGCACAGGCGATAGGCCTCGTCGCCGCCGTACAGGAAGGCGGTGAGCTTGCGGTCGTCGGGGTGGTTCTCGGGCAGGTCGGTGTCCAGCAGGATCACCGGCACCGGCTTGCTGTCCTCGCAGCGGCTGCCCACCATGTGCTGCCAACCGCCGATCCAGACCTCGCGCCCGCGGATCGTGACGGGCACCTTCGCCGGCAGCCGGATGGCGAACTTCGAAGGGTCCCAGGTGGCGTCGTGCTCGACTTGCGCGCCGCCCTCGATGGTCTGGCGGAAGTAGCCCTGGCGGCTGAGCATGGTCACGCCCACGAGGGGCATCGCCAGGTCGGCCGCGCTGCGCATGTGGTCGCCGGCCAGCACGCCCAGGCCGCCGCTGTAGGTGCCCATCCCGGGCTCGAGCGCCATTTCCATCGAGAAGTAGGCCACTCGGGGAAGCAGAAGTTCGGTATCCATGGGCCGGGGACCATAGCACGCGGCCCAACTCAACAAACCTCGCTGCGAGGGTGTTGCTTGCGCCGTAGAGCGGCGGTCAGCTCCGGTCGGAGCGCCCGGCCTGGTAGTTGACGACGGAACGCGCCGCCTGCTGCGTGCGCTCCGCCGCCATGGCGCGCTCGTACTCGTCGAAGAGACCGGTCCTGTCCAGATCGGCATCGCGCGCTCCGGGCGATCCGCTCAGGTTGGCATACGGTTCGGTGGGCACGGGCACGTGCGTCGGGCCGGCGGCTTCCTGCTGCGCGGCGCGCTCCTTCGCCTCGTCGCGGTTGTGCTGGTCCCATTCGTCCCGCTTGCTGGTGTCGCTCATGATCTTTCCTTCAGCAGATGAGCGCGGATGCGGAAGGCTTCGTCAGCGTCATCAGGATGTCGGCATACCAGGTGCAGTTCAGCCCCAGGCTCTCGTCCTGGGCGGCGTCGCGGCCGCTCATGTCCAGGCCCGCGGAATGGATGCCCAGCAGGCGCCATGGGATCTCCCCATCGCCCCCCTCGCAGCGCAGCAGCACGGGCGCGCCGCTCGTGCCCCGGTGCGTCGACGGGGCCCCCGGAGTCGGTGCCCTGCCGCCACACGGCGCGGCCCTCGCTGTAGAGCAGATCGAAAAGACCACGGTTCGCGTGAGGTCCGCGGCATCGACGTGCAGCACGAGCTCGATGCGATCGGGAAAGTGCCCCCCATTCCCCCCGCGCCTTCGCGATCGGGTAGCCGCTGAGCCGGCCCCTCACCGCCTGTTTCCCGCTGCCGGCTTGCGGTTTCCGCCTGCTTTGCTATTATCGACCGACCGGTCGGTTAAAGCCGATCCGCAGATCTGCAAGGAGACGGGATGTACACCCAGGCGATGGACACCATGGGCAAGGACGAGGCGGGCGGCAAGCCGCTTCGTTCGGCCGACGAGATGCGGTTGCAGGAGCGTTTCGACGAGCGCATCGACGCCGGCGAATTCATCGAGCCCAAGGACTGGATGCCGGACCACTACCGCAAGACGCTGGTGCGGCAGATCAGCCAGCACGCGCATTCGGAGATCGTGGGCATGCTGCCGGAAGGCAACTGGATCTCGCGCGCGCCCACGCTCAAGCGCAAGGCGATCCTGCTGGCCAAGGTGCAGGACGAGGGCGGCCACGGCCTGTACCTCTATTCCGCCGCGGAGACGCTGGGCACCAGCCGCGACCAGATGATCGAGGCGCTGCACAGCGGCAAGGCCAAGTACAGCTCGATCTTCAACTACCCGACGCTGACCTGGGCCGACGTGGGCGTGATCGGCTGGCTGGTCGACGGCGCGGCCATCATGAACCAGGTGCCGATCTGCCGCTGCTCGTACGGCCCGTACGCGCGCGCCATGATCCGCATCTGCCGCGAGGAGAGCTTCCACCAGCGCCAGGGCTTCGAGTCGCTGCTGACCATGATGGAAAAGGGCACCGAGGCGCAGAAGGCCATGGTGCAGGACGCGGTCAACCGCTGGTGGTGGCCGTCCATCATGATGTTCGGCCCGCCGGACGACCAGTCGCCCAACTCGGCGCAGTCGATGCGCTGGGGCATCAAGCGCGTCTCCAACGACGAACTGCGCCAGCGCTTCATCGACGCCACCGCCGAACAGGCCAAGGTGCTCGGCGTGTCGCTGCCCGATCCCGAGCTGAAGTGGAACGAGGAGCGCCAGCACCACGACTTCGGCGCCATCGACTGGGACGAGTTCTGGAACGTGATCCAGGGCAACGGCCCGTGCAACAAGGACCGCCTGGCCGCGCGCGTGAAGGCGTGGGAAGAGGGCGCGTGGGTGCGCGAGGCCGCGCTGGCCTACGCCGCGAAACAGCAGCCGATGAAGGAGGCCGCATGAGCGACGAGAACGTGAAGGCCGAATGGCCGCTGTGGGAAGTGTTCGTGCGCACCAAGTCGGGCCTGGACCACAAGCATTGCGGCAGCCTGCACGCCGCCGACCCGAAGATGGCCATCCAGATGGCGCGCGACGTCTACACGCGCCGCCAGGAAGGCAACAGCGTGTGGGTGGTGCGCTCCGACCACATCGTGGCCAGCGACCCGGGCGACAAGGACATGTACTTCGACCCGATGGAGGACAAGGTGTACCGGCACCCGACCTTCTACAAGCTGCCCGGCTCCGTGGACCACATGTGAGCACCGCCATGGCTTCCGCATCCGTCACCGTCAGTCCCGCGCCCGCCGTGCAGTACCTGCTGCGCATCGGCGACACCGCGCTCATCCTCGGCCAGCGCCTGGGCGAATGGACCGGCCACGCGCCCGTGCTGGAGGAGGACATCGCCCTGGCCAACATGGCGCTCGACCTCGTCGGCCAGGCGCGCGCGCTGCTCACCTACGCCGGCTCGCTCGACGGCCAGGGCCTGGACGAAGACCAGCTCGCCTTCCTGCGCGAGGAGCGCGACTTCCACAACGTGACGCTGGTGGAACTGCCGCGGGGCGACTTCGCGGCCACCGTGCTGCGCAACGCCATGCTGGCCACCTTCTTCCGCCTGCTGTGGCAGCGGCTGCGCGATTCGTCGGATGCGGAGGTCGCGGGCATCGCCGAGAAGGCGATCAAGGAAGCGCGCTACCACCAGCAGCACGCCTGCGACTGGGTGGTGCGCCTGGGGCAGGGCACCGAGGAATCGCGCCGGCGCATGGTCGCGGCGATCGACCAGCTGTGGCGCTACTCGGCCGAGCTCTTCACCGACGACGCGGTGGACGAGCAGGCCGCGGCCGCCGGCCTGGGCCCGCGCTGGAGCGAACTGAAGCCGCAGTGGGAGACCGAGATGGGCGCCGTGCTGCAGCACGCCGGCCTGGAAGCCCCGGCGCCCGGCAAGTTCCTCTCGGCCGGCAAGCGCGGCCAGCACAGCGAACACATGGGCTACATCCTGGCCGAGATGCAGTACCTGCAGCGCACCTACCCGGGCGGCGAATGGTGATGGCCGCGCAGGAGCGCGTGCGCCGCGCCTGGGATGTGCTGGACACCGTGCTCGATCCGGAGGTGCCGGCGCTGTCGCTGCGCGACCTGGGCATCGTGCGCGACGTCATCGACCACGGCGCCGAGCTGGAGGTCGTGCTCACGCCCACCTATTCCGGCTGCCCCGCCACCGAGGTCATCGAGCGCAGCGTGCTCGACGCGCTGCAGGCCGAGGGCCTGGCGCCGGCGCGCGCCACGCTGCGCCGCGCGCCGGCCTGGACCACCGACTGGATCAGCGACGAAGGCCGCCGCAAGCTGCGCGAATACGGCATCGCGCCGCCCGGGCCCGTGATGCCCGACGAAGGCGTCCCGATCCGCCTCTTCCGCCGCGAAACCGCCATCGCCTGCCCGCACTGCGGCAGCCTGCACACCGAGAAGCTGTCCGCCTTCGGCTCGACCGCCTGCAAGGCGCTGCACCGCTGCCTGTCGTGCCGCGAGCCGTTCGAGCATTTCAAGCCCCTATGAAGAGATCCGTCATTCCCGCGAAGGCGGGAATCCAGTGCGTCCGCCTTCACAGCCGCGCTCCACGCGGCGCCTGGATCCCCGCCTTCGCGGGGATGACGGGAGATTTGCAATGAACACTCCTCTTTTCCATCCCCTGACCGTGCGCTCGATCACCCCCGACACGCAGGAGGCGGTGGTGGTCGCCTTCGAGGTGCCGCCCGACCTGCAGCCGGTGTTCGGCTTCACCCAGGGCCAGTACCTCACGCTGCGCAAGGAGATCGACGGCGAGGACCTGCGCCGGTCGTATTCGATCTGCGCCGGCGTCGACGACGGCGAGCTGCGCGTGGGCGTGCGCAAGGTGCGCGGCGGCGTGTTCTCCAACTGGATCAACGAGCAGCTCAGGCCCGGCGACACGATCAACGTGATGGCCCCGCAGGGCCGCTTCTTCGTGCCGATCGAGCCGGAAGCGCGGCGCCACCACGTCGGCATCGCGGGCGGCAGCGGCATCACGCCGATCCTCTCGATCATGAAGACGGTGCTGGCGCGCGAGCCGGGCAGCCGGTTCACGCTGATCTACGGCAACCGCAGCCTCAAGTCCACGATGTTCAAGGAGGAGATCGAGGACCTGAAGGACCGCTACATGACGCGGCTGGTGCTGCACCACGTGTTCTCCGACGAACACACCGACGCGCCGATCAACATGGGCGTGATGAACCGCGACAAGATCGGCGACTTCCTGCGCACCGTGGTGCCGGCCGGGCGCGTGGACCACGTGTTCGTCTGCGGGCCGTTCCAGATGAACGACGAGGCCGAGGCCGCGCTGCTGGCGGCGGGCGTGCCGGAAGACCGCATCCACATCGAGCGCTTCGGCGTGCCGCTGCCCGCGGCCGGCGCCGTGGGCGCGGTGATGCACCAGCCCAGCCCGGACGACGCCGAGCAGGCCAGGGTGGTCATCGTCCGCGACGGCCTGCAGCGCGAGATCACCTTCACCCGCGACCAGCCCAGCATCCTGGACTGCGCCTCGGCCGCCGGCCTGGAAGTGCCGTTCTCCTGCACCTCCGGCGTGTGCGGCACCTGCCGCGCCAAGCTGGTGGAAGGGCAGGTGCGCATGGAGCGCAACTTCGCGCTGGACAAGAAGGAAGTGGCGGCGGGCTTCGTGCTGACCTGCCAGGCGCATCCGACGACGGATCGCGT
>JAEWBU010000155.1 GCA_023390985.1 Pseudomonadota bacterium | reverse complement strand
CGACAGCACCGCGTCGACACTGTTCGGCATCTACGACGTGCTCGCCTACGTCGAAAGGCAGAGCCCGTCACTCTCCGAACACACGCCATTCCACGTCGACATCGTTGGCGAGACGAAGGGCCCGCTGGCGCTGGCGAGCGGCGTCACGGTGAACGTCCAGCGCGCGATGGACACGCTCGATGCGAGCGACGTGCTGATCGTGCCGTCTATCCACTTCGGGCTGGACGGCTGGAAGACGGGGAGGTATCCCCGCGTGCTCGAGTGGATAGGCCGGATGCACGGCGGCGGCGCGATACTGTGCTCGGCCTGCCAGGGTCTGTTCCTGTTGGCGGAGACCGGGCTGTTCGACGGCCACGCCTCCACGGTGCACTACCTGTCCGCGGGAATGTTTGCCGCCATGTACCCGGCCATTCCCATTCATCCCGAGCGGCCGCTGATGATCTCGGGCACGCGTGAAGAACTCGTGAGTTCGGGCGCATCGGTCGCCTGGCACGACCTCGCGTTGTACCTGGTCGCGCGCTACGCGGGCTCTGCGGCCGCGCAGGATGTCGCGAAGGCTTTCGCGCTGCAGTGGCATCACGAGGGTTTCAGTCCGTACGTCGTCTTCAGCGGCAAAAGTGATCACGGCGACGCGGAGATCGGCACCGCGCAGAAGTGGCTCAGCGAGCACTTCTCGGTGGCCAACCCCGTGGAGGAAATGCTGCGGCGTTCGAAGCTCGCCGAACGCACGTTCAAGCGGCGCTTCGTGAGCGCCACCGGCCTCGCGCCGATCGCCTACGTGCAGCGCCTGCGCATCGAAGATGCGAAGAAGCGCCTGGAGCGCAGCGATGCCCCGGTGGACGAGATCAGCTGGCACGTGGGCTACGAAGATCCCGCCTTTTTCCGGCGGCTCTTCAAGCGCACGACCGGGCTCGCTCCCGCGGCATACCGGAAGCGCTTCTACATTCCCGAGGTCTCGCAGCCGCAGGCCCGCGGCCGGCGCTCGGCCTAGCCACCGCATCCTCCGGGGGCCCTAACCACGCGCGCAATCGGACCCAAGGCGCACATCGGGCGCGGTCCCGGCGCTCCATGATCGCGCCCCCCGAGGGAGGAAAAACCATGAAGTCCAGGGTCTCAGCTCTGATGTTCATCGCGGCAATGTTGCTGGCGCCGGCCATTGCATCGGCGGACGAATACAGCGACACGATCGACGTATTCAAGAAAGCGGGCGAAAGCGCCGGCTTCTTCCACAACAGTTATGCCTACCTGGTGTTTCCCACCATCGGCAAAGGTGGTTTGGGCGTCGGCGCGGCCCACGGCAGCGGAAAAGCCTACGAGCAGGGCAAGTACGTCGGCGACGTGAAGATGAACCAGGTCAGCGTGGGCCTGCAGGCCGGCGGACAGGCGTTCAGCCAGATGGTGTTCTTCCAGGACAAGCGCTCCTTCGATGAATTCACCAAGGGCCAGTTCGAGTTCGACGCCACCGTCCAGGCCGTGGCGATCACGGCATCGGCGACTGCCAGTGCGGGGTCGACGGGCGCGACGGCCGGCGCGGCCGGTGGAAAGAACGACGCGGCAACTTCCGGGCAGTACCGCAAGGGGCTGGCGGTGTTCACGGTCGCCAAGGGCGGATTGATGTACCAGGCCGCCGTAGCCGGTCAGAAGTTCAAGTACAGCAAAAAGAAGAAGTAGTCAGCCATCGCGGGGGGAGCCGGCGTCGTCAGCGCTGCTCCTCCGGCGGCTTCACGCCGCGGAACGCCCGCCACAATGCCAGGTCGTAGAAGATCTTCATCGCGGCACCGATGTAGATAGGCATGGCCAGCGACTGGCCCACCATGAGCATGCCCGCAAACGCCGGCGCCACCGCCCACCCCGCCAGCCGCACCAGGTGCGTGATGCCGGACGCAAACGTCCGCTCCTCCGGCCGAACTACCGCCATCACGTACGACTGCCGCGTGGGCACGTCCATCTCCACCAGCGACTCGCGCAGCAGGAACAGGATGGCGGCCACGGTGAAGTTCGGCATGAACGGCACGGTGAGCAGCAGCACGCTCGACGGGATGTGCGTGAACACCATGGTGTTCACCAGCCCGATGCGGCGCGCCAGCCACGCGGCCGCGAAGTGCGAGCCGGCGTTGGCCACCCGCGCCACGAAGAACAGCAGGCCGATCTGGCCCGCGTTCACGCCGAAGCGCTGGTAGAAGAAATAGGAGAGCAGGGCGGTGGTCAGGAATCCGCCGGCCACGGCATCGATGCCAAACAACCCGCAGATCCTGGCCAGCGTGCGACGGGTGTCCGGCTTCAGCGCGGCGCGGGCCAGCACCCGGCCGGACTCGATGGCGCTGCCGAGCCTGAAGTACGCGAGCAGCGGCACGGCGCTCAGCGCGGCATACACCCACATCGAGGCGTGCTGAGCGGCATCCGTGGAAACTCCCAGCCTTCCCTCGAGCACGACGGGCAGTGCAGCCAGCAGCGCGCCTCCCGCGTGGCCCATGTCCTGCAGCACGTTGTACTGCGCGAAGGCCATGGTGCGGGATTCGGCCGTGGCGGTGGCGGGCAACACGGCCTGCTCGATCACCAGCGCCGCACCGCGATCGCGGCCCATGCCGTTCGCCATGCCGACGAACGCCGCGAAGGTCAGCGCCCAGGCACCGGAGCTCACCGCCAGCAGGCAGGCGCCCAGTACCGTGAGGCAGGTCACGCCGATGAGCGCTCGCCGATGCCCGATCCGATCCGACCAGAAAGTGACGATGGCCGTGGCGACAGTGGCCCCGGCGAGTCCCGCGCCCACCACCAGGCCGATGCTGGACGCCGGTAGTTCGAGCGCGGCGAGGTGCACACCCAGCAGTACGCCGATCATTCCGGTAGCCAGGGAACGCGCAAAGACGGCGACGTAGATCCAGTTGCGGTCGAGGAACTTCACGCGACTAGCTTACGAAATCTTCAGGAACTTCCGGCATCCATTGCGGCCGTCCGGGGCTAGTCTTGGCACACCGAACCAGGAGGTCCCATGAGCACGCTCACCCGCCGTAGTTTGATCCAGGTTGCTGCCGCGGCCGGTCCCATGCTTGCGGCCGCCGCCGAGTCGACCCCGCCTCCGGGCAAGGACGCGCCTTCGGGCAGCGGCGCCTTCGGTTTTCAGCACACGCCGGTGTCGCTGCCCTTCGATGCCAAGAGCCTGCACGGCATTTCGGAGAAGCTCATCCAGTCGCATTGGGAGAACAACTACATCGGCGCGAGCAAGACGCTGAACACGGTGCGCGGCCGCCTGGTGCAGGCGCTGGAAGATGCGAACACGCCGCCCTGGATCTACACCGGACTGAAGCGCGAGCAATCCATCCGCACGGGTTCGGTGGTGCTGCATGAAAAGTATTTCGAAAACCTGGGTGGCGATGGCAAGGCGCCAGCGAATGTGCGCACGATGATCTCCCAGTCCTTCGGCACCTTCGACCGCTGGGAGGCGGAGTTCCGCAAGATCGGCCAGGGACTGGGCGGCGGTTCGGGCTGGGCCATGCTGGGATTCAACGAGCACCTCAAGCTGCTCGAGAACTACTGGCTCGCGGATCACGCCACCACGCCGGCATACACCCGGCCGGTGCTGGTCATGGACATGTACGAGCACGCCTACCAGATGGACTACGGCGCGGCCGCGGCCAAGTACATCGACGCGTTCATGGCCAACATCCAGTGGGACGCGGTGGCGAAGCGCCTCAATCTCTGATGCGTCAGCAGGTTATGGAGTAAAACCCGGCTACTAACCTTTTTCCGGCCGGGTCGTCCAAGTTCTGTGCTGACACTTCTCAGATCCTGGACCCAGCCCGACGCCTTCCACGCCGTCCTGAACGAGCGCAGCCCGCGCTGGTTCAACGCCTGCCTGCGCATCACGCGCGATGCCGAGCTGGCTGCGGACGCGGTCCAGGAAGCCCTGCTCAAGGCCTGGGATCGCCGTCACGACTTCCGGGGTGAAGCGGCTCTTGCCTCCTGGATCCATCGCATCGCGCTCAACGCCGCCATCGACCTGACGCGGCGGCGCAAGCGTCGCGCGGAGGAAGAACTCGACGACGACGCTTTCGAGGCGGGGCCGGCGGCATCCGCCGAGAGCGAGTACGTGCAGGAGAACCTCGGCAAGGACATCGCCACGGCCATGCAACGCCTGACGATGAAGGAACGCCAGATCTTCGTGCTCAAGCACGTCGAAGGCTGGCGGCTCGAGGAGATCGCCGAAAGCATGCAGATGCCCATCGGCAGCGTGAAGAACGGCCTGTTCCGCGCGGTGCGCAAGCTGCGCACCGACCTGCAGGTCTGGCGAGGCGAATCATGATCAACGATGAAGAACTGCTCCTCTACTACTACCGCGAACTCGACGCGGCCGAGCATGCGCGCATCGGTGCGGCCCTGGCCGAACAACCCGAGCTCGCGCGGCGCCTGCACGCGCTGGTGGCGAAGCTCGATGCGGCGGCGGCGCTGCCCGAGGTGCCGGTTCCGGAAGCAGCGCAGGAGCGCTGGCGCGCGGCGCTGGAGCAGGCGACGCGGGCCAACAACCTGGCGAAGCCGGCGGCGCGGCGGATCCCGTCGCCGCTGCGCTGGCAGCTGGCCGCGGCCGCGGCGGTGATTGCCGCGCTGGCCTTCGGCATCCTGCACGTCATGCAACCTGCGCCGGGCTCTTCGCCGCTTCCGCCGCCTCTGGCCGCGAACGCGAACGAGTCCTCGGCCTACGAGAACGGCCTGAAGTTCCACCTGGCGAGCACGCAGAAGCGCCTGGCCGGGCTCGGCGACGCGACGCCGGAGGAACGTGCGCGCCTGGTCGACGCCATCATCGGCCAGAACCGCGTCTACGCGCTCGCGGCCGAGCGCGCCGGAGAGCCGCAGCTGGCACGCGTGCTGCGCGCCTTCACGCCGGTGCTCGAGGACCTGGCGAACGGCAATAGCCAGACGACGGCGGCCAGCATCGACCAGCTGAATTTCGAACTGAGAGTCATGCAGGCGCGACTGGGCGCCGGCAAGACGCAACCCAACGTGCTGTAGAGGAAGAGTCCATGAACCGTTTACTAACTACTTCGGTGTTGCTGGCGATGTACGGCGCGGCCACCGCGCAGACGCCGCCCGCCGTGCCGGTTTCGCCGGCCACGCCGGCGGCCCCGGTCGCGGTGCGCGGCCACGCCGGCCAGGAC
>JAEWBU010000130.1 GCA_023390985.1 Pseudomonadota bacterium | reverse complement strand
GGGCCGAGATCTCGGCGTGCGGCCCGCCGGCCCGCTGGGTGTGGCCCTGGCCGATGACGGCGCCGTCCGGCGCGACCAGCACGCAGCCCACGCGCGGGTTCGGTTCGGAGAGGCCGACGGCGCGTTCGGCGAGCGCCAGCGCCTGCTGCATCGGGTCGAGTGGGGCCATGCGCGGATTGTCCTTGATGGCTCCGCGAGGGCCTCTTCTCGCCACTCGGTAACCAGTCGTGACCGGTCGTCGGAATGCGGGTGGCGCGATCGGATGGGCTCGCTATGGTTCAGCCCGTCGAATAGCGCGGGACGCAAGGAGCGGGGGCATGAAGGCCAAGGGCAGCAGGGGGTTCACCCTGATCGAACTGATGATCACGGTCGCGATCGTGGGAATCCTGGCCGCCGTGGCGTACCCGTCGTACCAGGACCATGTGCGCAAGTCCGCCCGCCGCGCCGCCCAGGCCGAAATGATGGACATCGCCAACCGGCAGCAGCAGTTCCTGATGGCCAAGAGGACCTACGTGCCCTACGCCGACCTGACCGCCGCCGGCTACAGGCTGCCCACGGACCTGGCGGGCCGGTACACCCCGTCGGTCGCGGTGGGCACCACCACCGTGCCTTCGTTCAGCATCACCTTCCAGGCGATCGGCCCGCAGATCAAGGACGGCGACCTGGGCCTCACCAGCGACGGCGTGAAGACGCCGGCCGCCAAATGGTGATCGGCCGCGTCGCCCGGGCGCGGCGGCGCGCCCTCCGCGGGACCTCGATGATCGAGGTCCTGGTCACGCTGGTGATCATCGCCTTCGGCCTGCTGGGCATGGTGGGGCTGCAGGCCAAGCTGCAGTCCACCGAGATGGAGTCGTACCAGCGCACCCAGGCCCTGCTGCTGCTGGACGACCTGCGCGGTCGCATCGAGGCCAACCGGCTGCAGGTGGCCAACTACGCGGAAGAGGCGTCCTTGGCCGAGCCGGTGGGGGCGGGCATGGAATGCCCGGCCGCCGACGCCGCCTCGCCGCGAGTCCTCCAGGACGTGCGCCAGTGGTGCCTGAACCTGCAGGGCGCCGGCGAGAAGGCTTCCGGCACCAGCGTGGGCGCCATGATCGGCGGCCGCGGCTGCGTCGAGGACCTGGGCCTGGGCCCCTCGGGCGACCTCACGGTCCGCGTGTCCGTGGCGTGGCAAGGCCTCACGCCGATCGCCGCGCCCACCGAGGCCTGCGGCGCCAACCTCTACAACGGTGCCGCCGGCACGCCCTGCCAGGGCGACCTGTGCCGCCGCGTCGTTTCCACCGTCATCCGGATCGCGAACCTGAAATGACGCCCAAGCGCCTTGCCCTGCGCCGCTCCCGCGGCCTCACGCTGGTCGAGCTGATGGTGGCGATCGCCCTCGGCCTGGTGGTCCTCACCGCGCTCGTCGCCCTGTACGGCAACGTCACTCGCAACAACAACGAGATGACCAAGACCAACCTGCTGATCGAGAACGGCCGCTTCGCCATGCAGCTGCTGCAGGACGACGTGGCGCTCGGCGGCTTCTGGGGGCCGCTGGACACGATCGAGCCCACGGCGGTGCCCGATCCCTGCCTGGCTGTCGCCGCCTGGCCGACCGACGCCGCCGCGCTCGACGCCTACAAGACCAACCTGGTCGGCATCCCCGTCCACGCCTACGCCGACGGCAGCACGCTGGCCGGCTGCGGCGCCGGCCTGGCCAACGTGGCGGCGCAGAGCGACGTGCTGGTCGTTCGCCACGCGAGCACCTGCATCGCCGGCGCCAACTGCGACGGCGGGGCCGACACCGGCCCGCACATCCAGGTGTCGGCCTGCCGGACCGACGCGCCGCCCGAGCCTGCCTGGCTGCTGGAGTCCAAGGCCACGCTCGATGCGCGTCCGACCAAGATCCGGCTGAAGAACTGCGCCACCGAAGCCGGCCGCCGCAAGATGCTGGTCAACGTCTACTACGTGGCCAACAGCGCCACCGGCGTGCCCACCCTGATGCGCGTGCGCATGGTCAACGGCGCCTTCGGAGTGCCGGAGCCGATGGTGGACGGCATCCAGGCCTTCAAGGTCGAACTGGGCGTGGACAACAAGGGCTCCAACGGGCTGGCGATCAGCGCCACGAACCCGGGCGACGGCAACGCCGACGAGTACGTCACCTGCGCGCCGGGCTGCGACCTTGCGGTGCTGGCCAACGTGGTGTCGGTCAAGCTGCACGTCCTGGCCCGCAACCTGGAGCCCACCGCCGGCCACTCCGACGACAAGGACTACCAGCTGGGCCCGCTGGCCATCGCCAAGGCCAACGACGGCTACAAGCGCCACGTGTTCTCCACCACCGTGCGGGTGGTCAACCCCTCGTCGCGCCGGGAAACGCCATGAGAAAGCTCCGTTCCTCGCCGCAGCGCCGCCAGCGCGGCGCCACCCTGATCATGGGCATCGTGTTCCTGACGCTGCTGATGCTGTCGGTCACGATCGCCTTCCGCATGAGCAACAACAACCTCAAGGCGGTCGGCAACATGCAGTCGCAGGCGGAAGCCGAGGCCTCGGCCGAGCGCGCCATCGAGCGGGTGATCAGCAACGACGCCATCTTCCTGGCGCCGGCGGCCACCAACCTGGCCAAGGATGAATACGACGTCACGGTGGCGGTGGCTCCGCCCGAGTGCATCCGCAGCGTGGGGATCGAGGCCAATACCAGCCCGGACGCGAATCCCAACATCTACATCCAGAACCTGCCGCCGGGGTCGAACTCCGGCTACGTCGAGACCCACTGGAACATCGCGGCCACGGCCACCGGCGTCAGCGCCGGCTCGCGCGTGGTGGTCAACCAGGGCGTGCGCATCGTCATGCAGTCGGACCCGAATCCGTGTCCTTGATGAACGGGGGAGAGAACAACATGAAAATTCGCCGCAAATCCTTGTCGGGGCTGCTCCTTGCCGGCCTCGCGTTACTGGCTGCTTCCTCGGCGTGCGCCGAGGACATCGACCTGTTCCTGAAGAACCCGCTGACCGACGCGGCCCGGCCGAACCTGCTGCTGATCGTCGACAACGCGGCCAACAACAACAGCAACATCACGCCGCTGCCCAACGGATCGGGCAGCAGCAAGCTGGACGTCATCAAGGATGTGCTGGGCATCCTGACCCAGCCGCTCACCTCGCCGTACTTCCCGACCTGCACGGTGCCGACGGATCCGAAGAAGCCCCGGGTGCCCGAGGATTGCCACACGCGCGCGGAAGTGGACGCCATGGTCAAGAACATCAACATGGGGTTGATGCTCATGAACCCGTCCGGCGCCGGCTCGGGGGGGTTTGTCCGCTCCCACATCCGGCCCATGAACGTCGACGCGAACCGCACCAAGCTGTGGGACACGATCAAGGGCGGGATCCCGAGCGCCAACAACGCCGAGTACGCGCTGGCCATGCACGAGGCCTACCTGTACTTCGGCGCCAAGGACGCCCGCGCAGGGTTCAACTCGAAAGCGCCGTTCGACCCGGATGCGAAGAACACCACGACCGGGAAGTACCGCAGCCCGATCGGCGATGTCTGCCAGCCCAACTACATCATCTTCATCGGCAACGGGGGCCCCGCGTCCCAGGAAGACAAGGACGCGCAAGCGCTGCTGGCCGGCCTCGGCGGCGTGCTGACCAGCGACCCGATCAAGTTCTCGCCCAGCAACTACATGTCGAACTGGATGGACGAGTACGCCCGCCTGCTGAACCGGGCGGACCTGTCCACGAGCCTGGCGGGCGTCCAGGTGGCGACCACCTACACGATCGCCATCCAGAACCCGGCGGACAACAACTTCAAGACCGCGCCGAACGAGAGCTCACGCCAGCTGCTGCAGAGCGCCGCGCTGGCCGGCGGCGGGCAGTACGCGCTGGGCGAGAACGGCCAGGCGGTGCTGAATGCGGTCTTGGCCGCGTTGCGCAAGATGCAGCCCGTGAACTCGGTGTTTGCCGCGGTGACGCTGCCCGTCAGCGTGAACGTGCGGGGCACCTTCCTGAACCAGGTGTACATGGGCCAGTTCCGGCCGGATGCGAATGCGCGCCCGCGCTGGCCGGGCAACCTGAAGCAGTACCAGATCGGCCTGGACAACCGGCAGGAGCCCATCCTGGTCGACCGCAACAACGCGGCGGTCGAGGACAGGACCAAAGGCTTCCTGCTGCCGGACATCACCAGCTTCTGGAGCCAGAACTCCGACTACTGGAAATTCACCACGACCGGCGCCAGCGACGCGCCGGACGGCGCCATCGTCGAGAAGGGCGGCGCGGCCCAGCGCATGCGTGCCGACCTGGCCGATGCGACCAAGCGGGGCAACCGCAAGCTGTACACCTGCAATGGCGACTGCGTGAAGGGGGCCGCCTTGTCGACGGTGAATTTCAACACCGGCAACAAGGATGCGAAGGGCCCGACCGCCGCCAATCTGCTGGTGGCCGACGACACGGCCCGGAACGCGCTCATCGAGTGGGTGCGCGGCGCGGACAACAAGGAAGACGAGAATCAGGACAAGCTGGACACGGACAGCCGCGCCTACATCCATGGCGACCTGCTGCACTCGCGCCCGGCGGTGGTGAACTACAACCGCACGGCGGACGACCGCGACGTGGTGGTGTACTACGGCTCCAACGACGGCATCTTCCGCGCCGTCAAGGGCGGCCAGAACGACGCCGACGGGTGGGAGAAGTGGGGCATGGTGTTCCCCGAATTCTTCGGCCGCCTCAAGCGCCTGCGCGACAACGACGACGTGATCGAGCCCGCGACGCCCAAGCCCTACTTCGCGGACGGCGCGGTATCCGTGTACCAGTACGACGCCAACGGTGACGGCAAGCTGGTGGCCGCGGACGGCGACAAGGTCTACCTGTACGTGGGCATGCGCCGCGGCGGCCGCCTGATCTACGCGCTGGACGTGAGCGATCCCGACACCCCCAAGTTCATGTGGAAGGTGGACGAGAACACGCTCGATACCGACGGGACCACCAAGCCCTTCGCCAACATGGGCCAGACCTGGTCCACCATCCGCCCGGCGACCATCAAGGCCAACGCCAACCCGGTGGTGATCTTCGGCGGCGGCTACGACCCGGTGGGCGAGGATCCGCAGCCGGCGGTGGCCAACACCATGGGCCAGGGCATCTACGTGGTGGACGCCGTGACCGGCAAGTTCCTCAAGCGCATCGCGCCGACGGGCATGGGCGCGGTCCCCGCAGACCTGACCTTCCTGGACCGCAACACGGACGGCAAGGTGGACCGCATCTACGCGCCCGACACCAAGGGCAACGTCTGGCGCGTGGACATCGACGACGCCGACATGTCGAAGTGGACGTCCTGGAAGATCGCCTCGTTCGGCGGCACGGGCGCCGACGCCCGCAAGTTCCTGAACAAGGTGGACGTGGTGCTCGGCAAGACCTTCGACGCCGTGCTGGTCGGCTCCGGCGACCGCGAGCATCCGTTCGAGACCAGCGTGGTGGACCGCTTCTACATGCTGGAGGATCCGAACGTCGGCCTGACCGGCGGGCTGTTCTGCGGCGACAAGGCCAGCCCCGTCACCTGCACCCACACGCACCTTACGGACGTCACCTCCAACGCGTACCAGAACTCCAGCCTGCCGACGGGCACGCACGGCTGGTACCTGAGCTTCGGCGCCGGCGAGAAGCTGGTGAGCAACCCCATCACGGTGTTCGGCACGCTGATCTTCGGCACCAACAAGCCGACGCCTTCGACCGACGGCCTGACCTGCGGCAACCTCGGCGAGGCGCGCCTGTACCAGCTGGACTTCAAGACCGCCGGCGCGGTGCAGGACACCAACGGCGACGGCGTGGTCGACGTGAAGGACCGCAGCGCGGTGGTGGCCGGCGGCGGCTACCTGCCCTCGGCCGTGTACTCGCCGGTGATGATCGACGGCAAGCGCCGCGACGTGGTCTGCGTGGGCACGCGCTGCTTCAAGCCGGGCGGCGCCAAGTACGACACGCGCCGGCACCGCACCTACTGGTTCAAGCAGCAATGAGCCGGGCACGCCTTCATCGCGGCTTCACCCTGATCGAGCTGATGGTGACGCTCACCATCATCGCCGTGCTCGCGGGGCTGGCGGCGCCCGCCTTCCGGGAGCAGGTCGCCAACAACCGGCTCAAGTCGCACATCAGCGCGCTGCAGACCAGCCTGATGATGGCGCGCAACGAAGCCATCAACCGCAAGTCGCGCGTGGTGGTCTGCAAGTCGGCCGACCAGGCGTCGTGCACGACGTCCGGGCAGTGGCAGCAGGGCTGGATCGTCTTCATCGACTCGAACGACTCCGCCTCGGTCGACGCCGGCGAAACCGTGCTGCAGAAGGTTCCGGCGCTGAGCGGCTCGTTCATCCTCAGGGGTGGCGGCAACATGGGCGACTACGTCTCCTACACCAGCACGGGCGCGGCCCGCGAGAAGGCTTCGGACACGGCGCAGTTCGGCCTGTTCAACCTGTGCCAGACCGCGGGTGGGAACGCCCGGCAGATCGAGGTGTTCGCCACCGGGCGGCTGACGTACGGCAAGGAGCCGGTGGCCTCCTGCACGGCGTCCTGACGCTCCTCTCATTGCCGGATGCCGGCGCGGTGGCGCGCCACTAGTTTCCGGCGGTGCCCGCACCGCCCGCCCCCTCGCATCCTTGCCGTTCCCGCGGCCTCACCCTGGTGGAACTGGTCTCCACCGTGGCCGTCGCGGCGATCGTGCTGGCCATCGGCGTCCCGTCGTTCCGGCGCGCCATCGAATCGCGCCACCTCGATCGCGCCGTGATGACGATGTTCTCCACGCTGGGCCTGGCGCGCAGCGAAGCCATCAAGCGCAACGGCGCCGTCGTGCTGTGCAAGTCCGCCGACGGCACGACCTGCGCCGACCATGGGGGCTGGGAGCAGGGCTGGATCACCTTCCACGATGCCAACAACAACGCCGACCTGGACGCCGGCGAGGCGGTGATCCAGAAGGCGGAGGCGGTGGGGGCGGGGATCCACTTCAGCGGCAACCTGAAGGTCGCGCGCTATATCTCCTTCTCCGGGCTGGGCGCTCCGCGCACCGTGGGCGGCGCGTTCCAGGCCGGCACGCTCACCGCATGCCGGAACACGGCGGGGAGCGTGAAGGGCCGGCAGGTGATCCTGAGCGCCACCGGGCGGGCCCGCCTGGGCAAGGCGCCGGCCGCCGATTGCGAGTGAGAAGGGGGGCGGCTCAGCGCCGCACTTCATCCACCAGCGTCTTGAACTCGTCGATGTCCTCGAAGCTGCGGTAGACGCTGGCGAAGCGGACGTAGGCCACCTTGTCCAGCTTCTTGAGCTCGCGCATCACCAGTTCGCCGATGCGGTTGCTGGCCACTTCGCGCACGCCCAGGTTCAGCAGCTTCTCCTCGATGCGCTCGACGGCGCCGTCGATCTGCTCGGTGCTCACGGGGCGCTTGCGCAGTGCCAGGTTCAGCGAAGCGAGCAGCTTGGCGCGCTCGTACTCGATGCGGCGGCCGTCCTTCTTGACCACCGCCGGGAAGCTGACCTCGGGCCGCTCGTAGGTGGTGAAGCGCTTCTCGCAGTGGGCGCACTGGCGGCGCCGGCGGATGAAGTCCCCTTCTTCCGACACGCGCGTCTCCACCACCTGGGTGTCGGCGTTGGCGCAGAAGGGGCACTTCATGGCTGCTTACTTGTAGACGGGGAAGCGGCGGGTGAGGGCGTTCACCTTTTCCCGAACCGCCGCGATGTTGTTCTCGTCGCGCGGGTTGTCCAGCACGTCGGCGATCAGGTGGGCGGTCTGGCGCGCCTCGTCCTCCTTGAAGCCGCGCGTGGTCAGGGCGGGCGTGCCGATGCGCACGCCGCTGGTGACCATGGGCTTCTCGGGATCGTTCGGGATCGCGTTCTTGTTGATGGTCATGTGGGCCTGGCCCAGCACGGCCTCGGCTTCCTTGCCGGTGATGCCCTTGGCGCGCAGGTCCACCAGCATGACGTGGCTCTCGGTACGGCCGCTGACGATGCGAAGGCCGCGCTCCACCAGCGTCTCGGCCACCGCGCGGGCGTTCTTCACCACCTGCTCCTGGTAGGCCTTGAACTCGGGCGAGAGGGCTTCCTTGAAGGCCACCGCCTTGGCGGCGATGACGTGCATCAGCGGACCGCCCTGCAGGCCGGGGAAGATGGCGCTGTTGATCGCCTTCTCGTGCTGCGACTTCATCAGGATGATGCCGCCGCGCGGGCCGCGCAGGCTCTTGTGCGTGGTGGAGGTGACGACGTCGGCGTGCGGCACCGGGTTGGGGTAGACGCCGGCGGCGACCAGGCCGGCGTAGTGGGCCATGTCCACCATGAAGATCGCGCCGACTTCCCTAGCGATGCGGGCGAAGCGCTCGAAGTCGATGCGCAGCGCGTACGCCGAGGCGCCGGCGATGATCAGCTTGGGACGGCTCTCGCGCGCCTTGCGCTCCATCGCCTCGTAGTCGATCTCTTCCTTCGCGTTCAGCCCGTAGCTGACCACGTTGAACCACTTGCCGCTCATGTTCAGCGCCATGCCGTGGGTGAGGTGGCCGCCTTCGGCCAGGCTCATGCCCATGATGGTGTCGCCGGGCTTGAGGAAGGCGAGGAACAC
>JAEWBU010000123.1 GCA_023390985.1 Pseudomonadota bacterium | reverse complement strand
GCCCTGCGCCGCCAGCGCGGGACCGAACGGCGGATGCGGCGCGCCGACCAGCACCACGGGCCCGCCGCGCTCGCGCGTGGCCTGGGCCAGCGCGGGCAGGACGAGTTGCCACACGTGCGCCTCGGGCCGCGCCTGGATCAGCTCCACCAGGCTCCCGACCGGCCAGCCGCCGCCGGGCAGCTGCCGGTCGAGCGCGGCATGGCCGCTGGCGAGCACGCAGTCCTCGATCGCGAGATCGGGGACCCGCCAGACATGGGGGACGGCCAGGGCTGCAGCGGGCTGCATGGGGTGGGGAGAATGGAAAAGGAAGAAAGGCAGGAGATACTGTCAATTTATACAGTATCCGGGCGCCACTGGCGTAATTGATTTCTTCCTTCTCGGGACGCAAAAAGGTCACTCATTTTTGACATTCATGGCTGAATGTCGATAATGAGATACGAATGCCCGCCGCCGCACCCGTTCTTCCCCCCGAGGCCGCCGAGCAACTCGCGCGGCTCGGGGAACGGCTGCGCCGGCACCGCAAGCAACAGGGCATCTCCGCCATCACGGCCGCGGAAGCCGCCGGCATGTCGCGCATGACCCTGCACCGCATCGAGCGCGGCGAGGCCAGCGTGACGGTGGGGGCCTGGTTCGCGGCGGCCTCGGCGCTCGGCATGCAGCTCGACCTGAGGGACCCGCAAGCACCCGAAGCCAGCGCCGCATTGCCCGATCGCATCCGCCTCGACGACTACCCGCAGCTGAAGAAGCTCGCGTGGCAGTTGCAGGGGGTGGAGGACGTGAGCCCGCAGGAGGCGCTCTCGCTCTACGAACGCAACTGGCGGCACGTGGACGCCGCCACGCTGTCGATGAAGGAGATCGCCCTGGTCCATGCGCTGGCCACGGCGCTGGGCGGAGGGCGGCTGCTTGTTTGAGCGCGAGCACCACCGCCGCATCGCCCTGGTGCTGCAGGCGCTAGATCCCGCCGTGCTGGGGGCGCACCGCTGCCTGTTCGGCGGCGGCACGGCCATCGCGCTGCGCTACGGCGAATTCCGCGAATCGGTGGACATCGACTTCCTTGTCGCCGATGCCGACGGCTATCGCGCGCTGCGGCAACTGCTGGGCGGTCTCGCGGGACTGACACCGCTGGCGCGGCCCGGGTTGTCGCTGGAACTCGCCCGCGAGGTGCGCACCGACCAGTACGGCATCCGCACCGTGGTGCGGACCGAGGGGGTGGGCATCAAGTTCGAGATCGTGCGAGAAGCGCGCATCGCGCTGGAGATGCCCGGCCCGCAGGACGTGGTCTGCGGCGTGCCCACGCTGACGCCGCTGGACCTGGCGGCCAGCAAGCTGCTGGCCAACGCCGACCGCTGGGGCGACGACTCGGTGTTCAGCCGCGACCTGATCGATCTCGCCATGATGGCGCCGTCCCCTGCCCTGCTGGTGCAGGCACGGGACAAGGCCGAGCAGGCCTACGGATCATCGGTTCGCGACTCGGTGCACAAGGCGGTCGAAGCCTTGCGGCGGCGGCCGGGGCGGGTGGACGAATGCCTGAAGGCGCTGCGCGTGCAGGACGTGCCCAGCGCGGCCGTGTGGCAGCGCATCCGAAACCTGGAGCGACGACTTCGATGACCCGACCCCTGGTGGCCCACGACTTCATCGGCCCTTCGCACGAAGTCGCCCGCGCGCTCATCGGCGCGGTGCTGCTCGTCGACGGCGTCGGCGGCCGCATCGTGGAGACCGAGGCCTACGACCGCGAGGACCCGGCCTCCCACAGCTTCTCGGGGCCGACCGCGCGCAACGCCTCGATGTTCGGGCCGCCCGGCCGCGCCTACGTGTACCGCTCGTACGGCATCCACTGGTGCCTGAACTTCGTCTGCCGCGAGGCCGGCCATGGCGCGGGAGTGCTGATCCGCGCGATCGAGCCCACCGACGGCATCGCGCACATGCAGGAGCGGCGCGGGCTGCACGACCTGCGGCTGCTGTGCGCGGGGCCGGGACGCGTCGGGCAGGCGCTGGGCATCACGCACGACATGAACGGCTGCCGGCTCGACCGCAAGCCTTTCCAGGTGCTGGCGCCGTCGCGGCCGGTGGAGGTCGTCGCCGGGCCGCGCATCGGCATCAGCAAGGCGATGGACGTGCCGTGGCGGTTCGGGGAGGCGGGGTCGCGGTTTTTGAGCCGGGCGTTCCGGCCTTGATCCCGTCATCCCCGCGAAGGCGGGGATCCAGGGGGCGCGGCGACAAAGACGGAAGCACTGGATTCCCGCCTTCGTGGGAATGACGGTTCAGCGCTGGTACCCCGGCTGCATCGGCATCGTCGGCGCGTAGTTCCTCTCGGTCATCACCGGCGACTGGCGCTGCTGCTGTGGCTGCGCCGGCCGCGCGGGGCCGGCGCCCATCATTCGCGTGTCCGGGCCCTGCTGCAGTCCCGACTCGGCCAGCACCACGCCCGGCCGCATGTTGTCGGGACGGTCCTGCACCATGGCCACGCCGTCGGCGATGACCGTGTGCTTCAGGCCCATCGCGCGAGCGGTGGACACATCGGTCAGCAGCGGCGAGCGGCCCGGTGCCGTGGGCGATGCGCGCATCTGGCCGGCGGCCTGCACGATCGGGCAGTTCACGTTCTGGTCGAACACCATGTGCCCGCCCGGAAACTTCTGCGGCAGCGTCTCGGCCAGCGGCCGGCTCATGTCGACCGGCGGCACCTGCGCGTTGTAGAGCACCTGGTTGTTGCGGTCGTAGACCGTGAAGCAGGCCAGCGCCGGGCCCGCCGCGATCAAGGCCAGCGCGGCCATCAAGGCTTTCTGGGTGGAATGCACGCTCAACCTCCACTGAAGCCGCGCATGCGGCCGTTCGCGCCAATGGTCGAGCCTGCGCAATGGCCGGGCGCGCCAGCCAAAAGCACAACCCGCTGTCAGCCGAAGCCGCCAGCGGGTTGCAGGTTGTGAGCGCGGTGTGCGGTTACTGCTTGAGCAGCTTCACGCCGGACTTGGCCTGGATCTGCTCGAAGCTCACGCCGGGCGCAAGCTCGACCACCTTCAGGCCCTGCGGCGTCACGTCCATCACGCCGAGGTCGGTGATGATGCGGTCGACCACGCCGACGCCGGTGAGCGGCAGGGTGCACTGCGGCAGGATCTTCATGTCCTCGGTGCCGTCCTTCTTCTTCGCGACGTGCTCCATCAGCACGATGACGCGCTTGACGCCCGCCACCAGGTCCATGGCGCCGCCCATGCCCTTGACCATCTTGCCGGGGATCATCCAATTGGCCAGGTCGCCCTTCTCGCTGACCTGCATGGCGCCCAGGATGGACAGGTTGATCTTGCCGCCGCGGATCATCGCGAAGCTGTCGTGGCTGCCGAAGATCGACGAGCCCTTGATGGTGGTGACGG
>JAEWBU010000086.1 GCA_023390985.1 Pseudomonadota bacterium | reverse complement strand
TAGATCTGCGGGTTGATGTGGCGGTCGTGGAAGCAGGTCTGGACGCCGGTGGCCTGGAACTGCTGGAGAACCTGTTGGGCGTTCATTGCTTGCCCTCCGCGTTGCGAAGGCCGTCGACCAGCTGGTCGAGCTTGTCGTTGCTCATGAAGCTGCACATGGTGCGGTCGTTCACCAGCATCACCGGCGAATCGGCGCACGCGCCCAGGCACTCGCTCTGCTGCAGCGTGAACAGGCCGTCGGGCGTGGTCTCGCCCATGTGGATGCCCAGCTTCTTTTCCAGGTGGTGCAGCGCCTTGGCGCCGTCACGCAGCTGGCATGGCAGGTTGGTGCACACGTTCAGCTTGTACTTGCCGACCGGCGCCTGGTTGTACATGTTGTAGAAGGTCGTGACCTCGTGGACGGCGATGGGCGGCATGCCGAGGTACTCGGCGATCGCCTTCTCGGCTTCCTTGCTCACGTAACCCTGCTCGTGCTGCACGATGGCGAGGCACGCCATCACGGCGGACTGCTTCTGTTCCGCGGGGTACTTCGCCACTTCGCGGTCGAAGCGGCTCTTCATGCTGTCGCTGATGATCATCGATCGATCTCTCCGAACACGATGTCCATCGTGCCGATGATGGCCACGGCGTCCGCGATCATGTGGCCCTTGCCCATCTCGTCGAGGGCGGCCAGGTGCGGGAAGCCGGGCGGACGGATCTTGAGGCGATAGGGTTTGTTGGCGCCGTCGCTCACGATGTAGATGCCGAACTCGCCCTTCGGATGTTCCACCGCCGCGTAGGCCTCGCCTTCGGGCACGCGGAAGCCTTCCGAGAAGAGCTTGAAGTGGTGGATCAGCTCCTCCATGTTGGCCTTCATGCTCTCGCGGTCGGGCGGCGCCACCTTGTGGTTGTCGGTGATCACCGGACCCGGGTTGGCGCGCAGCCAGGCCACGCACTGCTTGATGATCCGGTTGGCCTCGCGCATCTCCTGCACCCGCACCAGGTAGCGGTCGTAGCAGTCGCCGGTGCGGCCCAGCGGGATGTCGAAGTCCATGCGGTCGTAGACCTCGTAGGGCTGCGTCTTGCGCAGGTCCCACGCGATGCCGGAGCCGCGCAGCATCGGGCCGGTGAAGCCCAGGCTGAGCGCGCGCTCGGGCGTGACCACGCCGATGCCCACGGTGCGCTGCTTCCAGATGCGGTTGTCGGTCAGCAGCGTCTCGTACTCGTCGACGTAGCCGGGGAACCGCTGCGTGAAGGCATCGATGAAGTCCAGCAGCGAACCCTGCCGGTCCTCGTTCATGCGCTTGATCTCGCGCTCGTTGCGCACCTTGCTCGCCTTGTACTGCGGCATGGTGTCGGGCAGGTCGCGGTAGACGCCGCCCGGGCGGAAGTAGGCCGCGTGCATGCGCGCGCCGGACACCGCCTCGTACATGTCGAAGATGTCCTCCCGCTCGCGGAAGGTGTAGATCAGCATGTTCATCGCGCCGCAGTCGAGACCGTGCGCGCCCAGCCACAGCAGGTGGTTGAGCAGGCGGGTCAGCTCGGAGAACATGACGCGGATGTACTGGGCGCGCTCGGGCACCTGGATGCCCATCAGCTTCTCGATGGCCAGGCAGTAGGCGTGCTCGTTGCACATCATCGAGACGTAGTCCAGCCGGTCCATGTACGGCAGCGACTGGATGAAGGTGCGGGTCTCGGCCAGCTTCTCGGTGGCGCGGTGCAGGAGGCCGATGTGCGGGTCGGCGCGCTGGATCACCTCGCCGTCCAGCTCCAGCACCAGGCGCAGCACACCGTGCGCGGCCGGGTGCTGCGGGCCGAAGTTGAGCGTGTAGTTCTTGATTTCAGCCATGGTTGTCCAGGCCCCGTCCCGGCTGGATGCCGCCGTAGTTCTCTTCGCGGATGATGCGCGGCGTGATCTCGCGCGGCTCGATGGTCACCGGCTGGTAGATGACGCGCTGGCGCTCCGGGTCGTAGCGCATCTCCACGTGGCCGGAGACCGGGAAGTCCTTGCGGAACGGATGGCCGATGAAGCCGTAGTCGGTGAGGATGCGGCGCAGGTCGGGGTGGTTCAGGAAGACGATGCCGTACAGGTCGAACGCCTCGCGCTCGAACCAGTTGGCCGAGTTCCACAGGCCGTTGAGCGACTCCACCTCGGGCAGGTCGTCGTCGGCGCAGAACACGCGCAGGCGCACGCGCTGGTTCAGGCTGACCGACAGCAGGTGCGACACCACCGCGTAGCGCGGGCCGTCCCAGCCGCCGTTGCGGTAGTCGGAGTAGTCCAGGCCGCAGACGTCGATCAGCTGCTCGAACTTGCAGCCGGGCGCGTCGCGCAGCAGTTCGGCGGCCTTGAGGTAGTTGTCGGGCGAGACGGTGACCGTGACTTCACCGAGGCGCAGGTCCACGCGCTTGGCCAGCGCGCCCAGCGCGTTCGTGATCGTTTGCTGCAGGGCCGCGGGATCGACCGCGTACGGGGTGTTGGCGGTCATCGGTCAGGCGCGGGCGATGGTCTGGGTGCGGCGGATCTTCTGCTGCAGCTGGATGATCCCGTAGAGCAGCGCTTCGGCCGTCGGCGGGCAGCCGGGCACGTACACGTCGACCGGCACGATGCGATCGCAGCCGCGCACCACCGAGTAGCTGTAGTGGTAGTAGCCGCCGCCGTTGGCGCAGGTGCCCATGGAGAGCACCCAGCGCGGCTCGGGCATCTGGTCGTACACCTTGCGCAGCGCCGGCGCCATCT
>JAEWBU010000083.1 GCA_023390985.1 Pseudomonadota bacterium | reverse complement strand
CGGCCGCAACGGCCGGGTGCCGGCGAAGCAGCATAGCCGCCGGACGAGTACCCGCCGGAACGTCCCTGGCCTTCGTCGCGCCGCACTTCTTCGCGGCGGCCATGGTGCGGGCGACCGCCGACAAACCCCGGCAAGGGGTCCAGCTTGAACTTCTGCCGCGTCAATTTTTCGATATCGGCCAGCAGTCGCGCATCCTTGTCGGTGCACAGCGAGATGGCGTCGCCGCTGGCGCCGGCACGGCCGGTGCGGCCAATGCGATGCACATAGTCTTCGGCGTTATAGGGAAGGTCGTAGTTGATGACGCAGGGCAGCTCGGCGATATCCAGGCCGCGCGCGGCCACGTCGGTGGCGACCAGCACGTCAATGCTGCCGTTCTTGAAGGCGTCCAGCGCCGCCATGCGCTCGGCCTGGGATTTGTCGCCATGGATGGCAGAGGCCTTGACGCCTTCCTGCTCCAGCTGGCGAGCCAGGCGCGAGGCGCCGATCTTGGTGTTGGAAAACACCAGGATCTGCTTGGCTTCGCGTCCCTTGATGATATGCGCCACGGCATCGCGCTTGTCGTCTTCAGCGACCTTGTACACGGTTTGCGTTACCCGCTCGGCCGTGGCATTGCTGCGCGCCACCTCAATGGTGACCGGGTTGTTCAGGAAGCTGGCGGCCAGCTTCTTGATCTCTGGCGAGAATGTGGCCGAGAACATCAGGCTCTGGCGCTGCTTGGGCAGCAGGTTGACGATGCGCTGCAGGTCGGGCAGGAAACCCATGTCCAGCATGCGATCGGCTTCGTCCAGCACCAGGATCTGGGTTTGCCCGAGATTCAGGGTCTTTTGCTGCACATGGTCCAGCAGGCGTCCGGGTGTGGCGATCAGGATTTCCACGCCATTGCGCAAGGCCATGGTCTGCGGGCTCATGTCCACGCCGCCGAACACCACGGTGGAGCGCAAGGGCGTGTGCTTGCAATAGTTGCGCACGTTGTCGGCGACCTGGTCTGCAAGCTCGCGGGTGGGCGTGAGGATCAGGGCGCGCACCGGATGCCGCGCCGGCGAGGCGCTATTGCTGGCCAGCGGCAACAGGTTCTGGATGATGGGCAGCGAAAAGCTGGCAGTCTTGCCGGTGCCGGTTTGGGCCGCGCCCATCACATCCCGTCCCTGCATCACAATGGGGATCGCCTGGGCCTGGATAGGAGTGGGATGAACATAGCCCTGGTCGGACAGGGCGCGCAGGATCTCGGGGGCAAGCCCGAAGTCTTCGAAGCGGGGTTGGGCGGTGTCGGTCACTGCCTCTGGATGGGTATCAGACATGGTATTTGGTGGGCCTCCCGTGAGTCGAACACGGCACCAACGGATTATGAGTCCGCTGCTCTAACCAAGCATGAGCTAGAGGCCCGATTCTTCCTGGCACGGGTGTAAACATCATCGGGCCAGGCCGCTGCCATTCCGGCAAGGAGTGGCAGCGGATGGGGAGTATAAAGCCTGCTGCAGGGCAGTGGCAAATATCAACAAATTGATATCAGCTGCCTTCAAGGAAGCTCTTCAGCTTGTCAGAGCGGGACGGGTGGCGCAGCTTGCGCAGCGCTTTCGCCTCGATCTGGCGAATCCGTTCGCGTGTTACGTCAAATTGTTTGCCGACCTCTTCCAGCGTGTGGTCGGTGGACATCTCAATGCCGAAACGCATGCGCAGCACCTTGGCTTCACGCGGGGTCAGCGAATCCAGCACATCCTTCACCACGCCGCGCATGGAGGCGTGCAGCGCCGCATCTGCCGGCGCCAGGGTGTTCATGTCTTCGATGAAATCGCCCAGATGCGAATCGTCGTCGTCGCCGATCGGCGTTTCCATGGAGATCGGTTCCTTGGCGATCTTCATGATCTTGCGGATTTTGTCTTCCGGCATTTCCATCTTCAATGCCAGCGTCGCGGGATCCGGCTCTGCGCCGGTTTCCTGCAGGATCTGGCGAGAGATGCGATTCATCTTGTTGATGGTCTCGATCATGTGCACCGGAATGCGGATGGTGCGGGCCTGGTCCGCAATCGAGCGCGTAATGGCCTGCCGGATCCACCAGGTGGCATAGGTCGAAAACTTGTAGCCGCGACGGTATTCGAATTTGTCTACCGCCTTCATCCGGCCGATATTGCCTTCCTGGATCAGGTCGAGGAATTGCAGGCCGCGGTTGGTGTACTTCTTGGCGATGGAAATCACCAGGCGCAGGTTGGCCTCGGTCATTTCGCGCTTGGCCTTGCGGGCCTTCATTTCGCCGGCTGCCATCTTCTTGTTGATGTTGCGAAGATCGGGCAGAGGCAGCACCACGCGCGCTTGCAGGTCGATCAGCTTCTGCTGCAATTCCTTGATGGCCGGCACGTTGCGGCCCAGCACGGCACTGTAGCTGTGGTTGCCTTCCACCTCGCCGTCCACCCAGTCAAGATTGGTTTCGTTGCCGGGGAAGACCTTGATGAAGTGCGAGCGCGGCATGCCGCAGCGGTTCACCGCCACGTCGAGGATCTGCTTTTCGATATGGCGCACCTCGTCCACCTGGCCGCGCAGGGTGTCGCACAGCTTTTCGACCATCTTGGCGGTGAAGCGGATGCCCAGCAGCTCGTTGGAAATCGCTTCCTGCGCCCGGACGTAGGGCTTGGAGTTGTAGCCCTCCTTCTCGAAAGCCTTGCGCATCTTGTCGAACTGCTCAGCGATAGCATCGAACTTGGACAGCGAGTCGCGCTTGAGCTGTTCCAGCTGCTCGGCAGAGAAGCCGGCGGCGCCGCCACCGGCGTTGCCTTCTTCTTCCTCTTCTTCCTCTTCTTCCTCGTCCTCGTCTTCGCCGTCTTCGTCATCGGAGGCGGACGCTTCCTGGGCCACCGATGCCTGGGCGGCTTCGGCTTCGGCGTCCACCAGGCCGTCTACCACTTCGTCGATCTTGGATTCGTCACGGGCGATCTTGTCG
>JAEWBU010000075.1 GCA_023390985.1 Pseudomonadota bacterium | reverse complement strand
TCGGGCATTCTTATGGGTGTTCATCCGGTCTGGAAAGTTGAGTGGACTGGGGGTTTGGCGATTTCCAGTCTCTCAAAACCTCTCCGGGTGAACACCCGCAATAACCTATTGAACCTTCACACCTAGGACGGTTCGCTCAGGAAAAGAGGTCGGGCGTCGGATTCTTCGCCACGTCGCTCCACAGTTGTGTCGGCAACTCGTGGCGGGCGAAGAACACGAGGCGATAGATCTCGTGGCCCCGGTGGTTGTTCACCAGCGTCATCTGGGTGCTGAACGCGAAACCCAGTCCTTTCACCAACTCGACCCAGTAGTTGAGGAAGGCCACCGGCAGGCTGGCCTTGCTCACGCCCTGGAGCGCCTCGCGCCATCCCGGGGCCACCTGGTCGAACCTGGCGCGTTCCGGGTCGAGTTCGGCATCGACGTTGCGCAGCAGGTCCATCGTGGAGAAGTGGACCGCGAAGTCGATCTTCGGAAGTTCGGCCAGCGCCCGGATCATGTCGAACGAGAGCAGAGAGAGGTTGTACGGATCCAGGTAGGCGAGGCACAAGGCGCCTTTCGGAACCGACCGGACCATCGCGCGCACCGTGTCGTCCGCCCGCCCTTCGAACGCCTGCACCGGCGCGTCGAGAGCGTCGAGGCGCGAGCGACAGGCGTTCAGCCGGTCGGGATCGATGTCTCCGATCAGCATCCGCGTGTAGGGCGCATTGCAGCTCTGCGATTGCCTCCATGCGACCACCGACCCGCCGTCGCGAGTGCCGGCTTCCCCTGCGACCAGGATCCTGCCGGGGCCACAGAAAGGATCGATGAACACGCGTTGCGGCCATCGGTTCATCGCGGCGTAGGCGGCACCGATGTACTTGGCAAGCAGGGTGTGCTTGACGGCAGGCACCCAGGGGCCGACGCCCTTGCCATGCGGGCCGCTCTCCACCACCAGGTCGGGCCGTGGATCCTCGTGCGCTTCCAGCCTGAACGGTTTCCTCTTCATCGCTTCCTCCTCTCGCGCGCATCTTGGCGCGCGTCGGGAAGGGCCGGAAAGACGGAAGTCCGCTCGTACTCGGATCTATTTCACCAGCAGCACCGGGATCTGCGCCTCCGCCAGCACGCGCGTCGCCACGCTGCCCATCATGGCGCGGCCGAGCGTGCCGTAGCCGTGCGTGCCCATCACGATCATGTGCGACCGGGTGCGGGTGGCGGCGGAGACGATCTGGGCCGAGACCTCGCCGCTCTTCCACTCGCAGCGCGCTCGGATGCCCTTGCGCTCGAGGAACCTGCGGATCGGCTCGATCACCTTGGCCGCTTCCTCCTCGTGGTAGCTCGCCACCGCCTCGGGGCCGACCATGGAGCGCACGCGCGGCGGCATCTGCGGCTGCACGTTCAGCACCACCACTTCACCCTCTTCCCCGGCCAGGGACTCATGGTTGGCAAGGAAGGCCAGCGCCTTCTTGGTGTACTTGCTGCCGTCGGCGGCGAAGAGGATGCGCATCGATGAGCTCCTTGGTGTTGTTCGGGGAAAAAACGTGCGGGCGAGCGTAGCACCCGCTGCGCGCGCCGTGGGGCGCGGCGATCACCGCGCGGCCGTGTAGGCCGGGCGCGCGCGCACCTTGCGCACCATGCCGGCGGGGTCGAACAGCACCACCAGTTCCGGCGTGGCGCGCTCGTCGCGCGCGCCCCTGGCGCGCCACACGCGCACCTCGTAGCCGCTGTCGAAGCGCAGCGCCTCGCCGGGGCCGAGCCGATCGAGCACCTCCTGGCGCGTGGTGCGACCGGTCGCGAGCCACTGCGAAGCGTCCTGCACGGACAGCTGCGCATCGCGAAAGCGCGGCGTGGTCTCCGCGTTCGACAGCGGACCGGGACCCGCGCATCCGCCGGCGAATGCGGCCAGTGCGAGGACGACGCTAGCGAGGCGCATCGCCGTCCTCCATGAAATCGAACACGACCAGCGCATCGTCCGGCCAGCTGCGATCGCCCAGCGGCAGGAAGTAGGTGCGATCCAGCAGCACCTCGCAGTCGCAGTAGGGAAGCTCCGCGGCGAGGTTCGATTCGTTGATGGCCGCCGCGTACAGGCGGCTCGCCGGGAGCATCTCGCGGCGCTCGCCCGACACCAGCGTGACACCGAAGATCGGACGGTCGGCGAAGAACAGGTAGCGGTTCTCCGGGTTGTCGCAGTACGCGGGCGTGGTGGACAGCTCGCTGAAGATGCGCGTGATGAACGAGGGGCTGTTGGAGTACAGGCCCGCTTCCATGCCCACCTGGCATTCGAGCCGCAGGTCGCCGAGCCTTCGCGTGCCCGCGGCGAGCCCCGGCGTGCGCACCTCGGCGCGCCAGGTCATGGTGAGCGCCTTGCGGTCGGGCGTGACCATCGCGTTCTCGTCGAACGCCTTGGCGTCGCGCTGCAGCACGAAGGTGCGGTCCGGCGCCACCGGTATCGGCGTCTCCACCGTCCTGCCCAGCACCAGCAGCTCGAGCCGGTCCAGGCTCACGCCCGGCTTGCGCGGCAGCAGCTTGAAGCGCAGCTCGCCCTGCGGCGAGAGCGCGCGGCGGCGCTCGAACAGGTCCATGCCGCGGACCATGCGGCGGTAGGACTTCTCGACCGGATCGGCCGTGGCCTTGCTGCCGCTGATCGTCACGCCGGGGAGCGTCTGGGTGCCGGGCTGCGGCTGGGCTTGCGCCCAGGCGGCTGCCGCCGCAGCGGCGAGCGCGGCGGCCATGCCGATGCGCAGGGCTCGCGCGGACATGGGCTCAACCCCGCGGCGGACGCGCCTCCAGTGCGGGCCACTGAAGCACCGGCAACCGGTGCCAGTCCTGTTCGCGCAGCGCGGCCAGGCAGTCGTGCAGGCGGGTGAGGGCGCC
>JAEWBU010000428.1 GCA_023390985.1 Pseudomonadota bacterium | reverse complement strand
GCCTTCCTCCGCGGTGGACTCCGGCGCTGCCGGCGCGGCGGCCTCGGCCGGAGCGGCCGGGGCTTCCTGCTGCGCATCGGCGCGCGCCTTGTCGGCCTGTGCCTGGGCCTGGCCCTTGAGCGCCGCGTCCAGCGCCGACATCGCGGCGCGGATCTTGTGGACGTCGCCGCCGGCGTTGGCGGCTTCCAGCGCCTTGGACGCTTCCAGCACCGCGCGGTCGCGCTCGCTCAGCGCCGACGCCGCGCGTTCGCGGTCCTCGGTCTTGCGCTGGAAGGCGTCGTCGATCGGCTTGCGGAACGCGTCCCACAGCTTCTGCTCGTGCTTGCGGTCCAGCGGCACCGTCTGCGCCTCGGCCTGCCAGCGCTGCTGCAACGCCTTGACGGCGTCGATGCGCAGCTGCGGCGCGGCGCCCAGCGCCTTGGCCTCGTCGATCATCGCGTGGCGGCGCTCCCGGCTCTGCTTCTGCACGGCCGCCAGCGGCGCCTCGGCGGCTTGCAGCGCCTGTTTCCATTGCGGCTGCAGCTCGGCGAACGCCTTCTCGCTCAGGTGGCCGGCCTCGCGCCAGCGGGTCTCGAACTGGTGGAGGACGCGGTTGAAGCCCTTCCAGTCGCCGTTCAGGGCGGTGGTGTTCTGCGCCGCCCAGGCCTGCAATTCCTCGATCAGCGCCAGCCGCTGTGCGCGGTGGTCCGCCGCCTCGGACTTCATCTTCTCGAGCCAGGCCTCGACCACCTTGTAGGCCTCGTTGCACGCCTCGTCGAAGCGGCGCCAGAGGCCGTGGTTGGGCGGGCCGCCCTGGTCGACCTGCTTCCACTGCTCGCGCAGGGCGCGCAGCTGCTCCTGCATCTTGCGGCCGCCGTACTTCGGCTTGCGCGCAGGCGGCTCGGAAGGAGCCGGCGCGGCAACAGGGGCGGCAGCGGCCTCGCCTTCGGCCGCAGGCTCGGCGGGCGCAGGTGCGGCGGAAGGCGCCGGAGCCGGCGCCGGCTCGAACAGCGCTTCGGCCTTGGCCACGAGTTCCTGGCGCAGCTGGTCGGCGCGCCAGCGCTGCCAGCCTTCCAGCTCGCCGGCCGAAGCCAGCACCGCGTGGGCCTGGTTCTCCAGCTTGTCGTCGATCAGCTTGCCGTGTTCCTTGAGCGCATTGCGCAGCGAAGCCGCCGCGCCGGACGTGCCCTTGCCGTGGCCCTCGGCGATCTCCTTTTCCAGCCTGCCGAGGGCGGCCGTGACCGCCTCGGCCGCCTTGGCCTTGAGCTCGGGATCGACCTTGGGCTTGGCCGGCTTCGGGGGTGCCTCGACCGGCAGGCCGCGGGCGTTGCGCAGTTCGTCGGCCCACACGGGCACCGGCGGCAGCGGCGCGGCCGCGTCGGCGTCGGCCGCGATCGCCTGGGCCAAAGCGCTCTGGAAGGCTTCCCACACCACCTGCAGCTGGGCGCGCGAGGCGTCCAGCAGCGGCGGGAAACGCGCGTCCACGCTCGCCCAGTTGGCGTCGGCCACCAGGGCGTCGGCCTGCGACTGCCACTCGGGCACGTCGGCGCGCAGCGCGTCGGCCGCGGCCTGGGCGTCGCGCCAGGACTTGGTGGACAGCACCTCGATGCGCTGGGCCAGCAGCACGGCGGCCTCGCGCTGGACCTGCACGCGGTGCTGAAGGTCCTCGATGCCCTTGATCCGCTCGCCCAGCTGCGCCTTCAGGCCGGCCAGCGGCTCGCGGCTGAGCGGCGCGCCGGCCTTGGCGGCGTCGCGCTGCCAGGCCATGGCATCGGCGATGTTCAGCCGCGGCTGCTCCAGCAGCGCCTGCGCCTTCTGGGTCCACTCGGCGGAGATGGCCTCCTGCCCCCGGGCGCGCTTGATCTCGTCGAGCTTCTCGCGCACGGCCCGGGCGGCGCCCTTGTCGCGGGCGCTCAGCTCCCGGTACACCTCCTGCATCTGCTCGGCGCTTGGGTTGGCGGCGAGCCATTCGCGCACGCGCGCGGCCCGCTCGCCCGAAGTGGGCGCCGAGAACGCCCCGCCGGTGAGGGCGTCCAGCGCCTGGGTGTCGGAGGATTTGAGACTGGCTTGGGTCACTTGGTCGGTCTGAAAAAAACGCCCTCGCATCGCGGGGGCCGGCGCGTATTCTCGCCGCAATGGCGCAACCGCTGGAAATCACGGGAAGCGCGGACAAACAGAAAGCCCGGCAGGCGGCCTGAAGCCAGCCTGCCGGGCTTGACGGCGGCGCAAGTCCGACCGTCTGGGCGTACCGCGGGAGATGACTGTCCCGACGGCACCGGGAGCAAGAGATTGCTCCCAGGAACGACCGAGACGGGGCGCCGAAGCGCAAACATCCCGGTACAAGGGCCCGATCGCTCGGGTGACTCCAAGTTAGGTAGTCGCCCCGGGCTTTTCAAGCGCCGCTTTTCAATGGGCTGCGCGGCCGTCATTTAGCCGGCCGCATTGACAAGCCGACGGCTTGCTGTCCGAGGATTCCGACGAGAGCGGGCACTTCCGTCCGACAGACTTACGGCAGAGCCAGGATGTAAATTCAGGCTTCCATTGGCAAGAATTTGCATAAAACTCAACAGTTTTATTCTTGACTAGTTATTAAGCCGCCTCCTAGAATCCGCCCCGTTCCCGCTGACCCAGGGAATCCAACCCGACCCGCTGCCGAACCCGGCTAAGTCGAAAGCACGCTGAAGGCCCAGGAAGGAGCCCGCGGATTTCGATGGCGTACCAATCCAAACGAGGAGCCTGACGGCCCGAAGTGCTCGAGGAGAGCACGCCGGCCCCCGGCCCCGCGCGTAGAAAGGAAGTGCTATGACAGCGTCAGGAGAAGTGGTGCGAGGCACCGCCAAGCTGGCCCACGGCCTGCAGACCTTCGGCTCCGACATCGCCGAGGGGTTCTTCGAAATCACCCACAACGGCTTCGCCCTCGTCGGCGTCGCGGTCGTCGTCGCCCTGGCCGCCCTGGTGGCCCGGCCGGACCTGCGCCAGACCGGCGAGGCCCAGCTCATGACCTGGCTGCAGGCGCGCCAGATTGCCGCCCTCGGCCTGGTGCCCGAGCTGGACGCGATCGACCGCGCCACGGCCGCCAATCCGAAGGACCTGCCCAAGCAGCAGGCCGCCGTCGCCTATTGGCTGAGCAAGAAGTACCGGGTGGCCCCCGAGCCGCTCAGCGCCCTGGTGTCCGAGGCCTACGACATCGGCACGCGCACCAAGCTCGACCCGACCCTGATCCTGGCCGTGATGGCCATCGAGTCCGGTTTCAATCCCTTCGCCCAGAGCCCGGTGGGCGCCCAGGGCCTGATGCAGGTGATGACCGGCGTTCACAGCGACAAGTACGAGGTGTTCGGCGGCAAGCTGGCGGCCTTCGATCCGGTCACCAACCTGCGCGTGGGCGTGAAGGTGCTCCAGGAATGCATCCAGCGCGCCGGCTCGCTGCACGCCGGGCTGAAGTTCTACGTGGGCGCCGCCCACCTGCCCGACGACGGCGGCTATGCCGAGAAGGTGCTGGCCGAGCACGCCCGCCTGCAGCAGGTGGCGTCCGGCCGTCCGGTGCCGGTGCTGGCGCCCGCGCCCATCCGCACGGTGGCGCCGCTGCCCGCCGCGCCCGCTGCCACGACCCCGGATCCGGAGAAGGTCGCCTTCTCGGCGTCCTGACATCGGCCCCTCGGCTACACTTTCCCCCGTACGCGACTGGCGATAGGCGCGGCGCCCGCAACGGGCGGCCCGGGCTGACGTGGGACACCACTGGGAAGCGTGCCGCCGGCTTGGCCGACGATCCGCCGTTCGCCTGGGCAGCCCTTGTGCATCACAGGGACCACACGTCTGGAAGGACTGCCGCATGTACCACCGCAACATCCTCATCGAGCAAACCGACCCCGAACTCTGGGCCGCCATCGTCGCGGAAAACCGCCGCCAGGAAGAGCACATCGAGCTGATCGCGAGCGAGAACTACGCCTCGCCCGCCGTCATGGCCGCCCAGGGCACCCAGCTGACCAACAAGTACGCCGAGGGCTATCCCGGCAAGCGCTACTACGGCGGCTGCGAGAACGTTGACGTGGCCGAGCAGCTGGCCATCGACCGCGTCAAGCAGCTGTTCGGCGCCGACGCCGCGAACGTGCAGCCGCATTCCGGCGCCCAGGCCAACGAAGCCGTGTTCCTCGCCTTCCTCAAGCCCGGCGACACCATCATGGGCATGAGCCTGGCCGAAGGCGGCCACCTCACCCACGGCATGGCGCTGAACATGAGCGGCAAGTGGTTCAACGTGGTCAGCTACGGCTTGAACGCGAAAGAAGAGATCGACTACGAGGCGATGGAGCGCAAGGCGCGCGAGAGCCGGCCCAAGCTGATCATCGCGGGTGCGTCGGCGTACGCGCTGCGCATCGACTTCGAGCGCTTCGCCCGCATCGCCAGGGAAGTCGGCGCGATCTTCATGGTGGACATGGCCCACTACGCCGGCCTGGTCGCGGCCGGCGTCTACCCGAACCCGGTCCCCCACGCCGACGTGGTGACGTCCACCACGCACAAGAGCCTGCGCGGACCGCGCGGCGGCATCATCCTGATGAAGTCCGAGCACGAGAAGGCGATCAACAGCGCCATCT
>JAEWBU010000426.1 GCA_023390985.1 Pseudomonadota bacterium | reverse complement strand
GCCCTGGGTCGAGTCGGGGGAAGAAGTGGTGTTCATGGTGTCCTCGCCCAGGTCAGGCCACGATGTCCCAGCGGCCCATCATCGCGTGGTCCTCGTGGATGGTGTTGTGGCAGTGGATGATGTACTTGCCCAGGAAGTCGCGGAAGCGCAGGAACACCCGCACCCGTTCGTTGGGACCGATCAGGTAGACGTCCTTGCGTCCCTTCTCCCAGGCGGGCGGCGCGGCGCCGTTGCGCTGCAGGATGCGGCCTTCCTCGAAGTGGATGTGCACCGGATGGGCCCAGCCGCCGCTTGGATTGACCAGGTTCCAGATCTCCGCCGTGCCCCGCTTGGGCGAGGCGATCGGCCGGTTGTTGAATTCCTTGTCGTTGATGGTCCAGCCGCCACCGGAGCGCGCGAAGGTGAAGGTGCGCTCGGTCACCACTTCCGCCAGGTCGATCGTCGGCTGTTCGCGCAGGCGGCCGAGCACCCGGCTGTTGTCCGGGCCGGCCAGCGGCTTGTCGACGATGAACTTGAGCAACTCGTAGGGCGGGTTGATGAAGTCCTTCTCAGGCTTGCGGCCGTCGATGTGCCGCAGTCGGTTGGTGAGCAGCACCTCCGAGCCCACCGGGAACCTGGAGAAGTCCACCACGATGTCGCCGCGCTCGGCGTTGCCCAGCGTGAGGTTGCTGCGCAGGAGCGGCGCCTCGAACAGGTTGCCGTCGTTGGAGATGTGCACGAAGCTTTGCACGTTGTTCTTCCAGCGGATCTGCAGGTCCCAGACGCGCGAGGTCGACGCCGCCAGCAGGCGGAAGCGGTACTTGCGCGGCTCCACGTGGAAGAAGGGCTGGATCTTCCCGTTCACCAGGAACTTGTCGCCGATGAAGCCGTCCTGGTTGAACTGGTTGAACATCAGGTTGCCGCCGCTGTCGAACTGCTTGTCGCCCAGCATCAGGGGCACGTCGTAGGCGCCGCTGGGCAGGCGCAGCGCCTTGGGGTTCGAATCGTTCTCGTTGCCCGAGTCGATCTCGTCGAAGGCCAGGAAGAAGCCGGCCAGCCCGTGGTAGACGTTGGGCGCCGTGAAGTCGACGCGGTGGTCGTGGTACCACAGGGTGCCCAGCGCCTCGCGCGGGTCGCCGATGCCGCCGAACTTGTCGACGCCGGCGTAGACCATCGGGTAGTGGTGGTCCTTGTATTCGCCACCCTTCGTGAGGGTGGGACCGCAGGCCGTGGAACTCCACCAGTCCACCGTGAATCCGTCGCTCTCGGATGGCGTGTGCAGGTTGTGCAGGTGCACCGAGACATCCGGCGAGCCGAAACCCTGGTTGAGGTTGGGCAGCTGGTTGCGGAAGCGCACCATGATCGGCTCGCCGTAGCGCGCGTGGAACAGCGCGCCCGGCACGGTGCCGTTGTAGCCCCACACCTCCTGCGTCGGCAGCTCCGGATGGAAGCTGTGCGAGCCGGTCTTGATGTCGACCTTGTAGAACTTCACGGCCGGGAAGCGGGTGAAGCACTGGTGCGCGTTGCGCCCCACTTCCTTCTCGCCGGCGGCCTCGGTGCAATCCGGGCTGAAGTGCGACGACTCCGGCTGGATCGGCGACTGGACCGTGAGTTCCTGCGCCCACGGCGTGGTCGGTGGGCTGGGCGGCGGGGGCGGCACCAGCGTGGCGGTTGTCGTTTGGCTCGCCACGTGCGGCGCAAAGACCGCCGCGGCCGAAACGCCTGCGCTCTTGAGCAGCAGCCGGCGGCGGCCGTCGGTCTTGTCGGAAGGTACTGCGGTTTTCATCGGGTTCTCCGTGTCCTCGGAGAACCAATGTAGGACCGCGCTTCCACGCGCGGCACAGGGCCGAAAAGCGAGTTCTGGGGAGGGCTTGCGCGCGTGTTCGGCGCGGGTCCACACCAACGGCGCGGGCACCGGCGCTGCACGACAGGATGCGTCGGGCTGCCGATCCGTGGGCCGCCCCCGCCGCCAGCGGCGCTGGTCATTGATCCCAGATGGAAGAGGGCCTTGCGGGCAGGGAACGAAAGAGTTCCGAAAGCTTGCAAGCCGTCACGTTTGATGGAACTGGCAGCAAAAAAAATCGCGCGAGATGCGCTTCAGCGCACATCGCGCGATGGTGGCCCGACGCCCTCCCCCGCCGACCGGCCTATAACTTGCCGCGACTCCTAAAGCAGTCCCCAGCTGTTCGCGCAGCTGACGGCCTGCGCTCGCGAGCGCACGTGGAGCTTGTGGTACATGTTCTTCACGTGCGAGTTGACGGTCGTGCAGCTGATGGCCAGGCGGTCGCCGATCTCGCTGCTCGTCAGTCCGCTGGCGATCATGCGCAGCACCTCGTGCTCGCGCATCGAGAGCTTCACGCGCACCACCTCGCCGGGCACGTCCGGCACCGGCAGCGGCGCCGCCGGGATCCCGCGCCTCAGCAGCAGCCTGCGCGACAGCGCCGGCGTGATCGCCGCGCCGCCGTTGGCCACCTGCAGCACCGCCTGCACGAAGCTCACGAACCAGGAGTTCTTCACCACGAAGCCGGCGGCCCCCAGGTCGAAGGCTCGCATCGCGTCGTCGTCGGTCTCGTGCCTGGAGAGCACGACCACCTCGGCCTCGGGGTTCAGGCCCCGGGCATGCGTGATCAACTCGAATCCTGCGCCGTCGGGCAGGCCTATGTCCACCAGCAGCACGTCGAAGCGGACATCGCGCACCAGCCGCCGGGCGTCGCGCAGGGTGCCGGCCTGGCCGGCCACCACGGTCCGGCTGTCACCCATCAGTTCCTGGGCAATGACGCCGCGGGCATGCGCGTCACTGTCGACGATGTGCACCCGCAGCGGCGCGCCGGGCTGGCCGGTCATGCTTTCGGGCCAGACGCAGGGAGAGTTCTTGAAGATGGAGAACCCGTCCGAATGGTTGCGGACGCTCTCCATCACCGATGCGGCCGCGCAGCGTTCCCTCTCGCCCATGGCAATCCCCTTCCCTCTGTTGTCAAACGTCGGACACAAGGTAAGTGCGTCGACGAGGGACTGTCTGTACGCCAACGTACATTCGTCGGGATCGGGCAACGCATGGGCGGCCATGGCGGCGATCCGATTCATCGCCTTCATGCAGTCCGCGATGCACCGTGCCGCCGTTGGACGGCTTGAGCGAACCGACGATGCCCAATGCCTCCACGAAGGAGGGAGCGCGACTCGAGATGTTCGTCGATGAACGATGCACCGCGTGCTCGGCGACATGCGACATCGAGGCTCCCGATTCGAATCATTACGTCTCACGCAGTTGGTGACGCGCAAGGTCCAACGCGGCAATAGGCAAGCGTCCGATGTTCGCTGCGCGACCCACGCGGTTCGCGGATAGCGCATCCATACAGCTATGGAACGAGGAGCGCGAAGCGCTGGCCACCGCAGGCCTGCATTCGAGCGCACTGCGCGCTCCGGCGCATGAACGGCAGCGGCGGTGCGCCGCGGACGACGCGGGCTCGCGCATCCCGAAGGCACCGGAGCGCACAAGGAAGCGACGACCAGAAGTAGGGATTGTTCGCGGCTGCGACCGCTTGGACCATGAAGCCGTCCGTCCGCTTGCGGACAAAACGTCACCCCTCACCCCACCCGACGGAGGAAACGACCATGGCGACAACCGCACCTCAGTACGACTTCTTCGTGACCATCGAAGACCTGATGTTCATGCTCGACCAGATCAAGATCGCGGAGAACACGACGAATCTCGATGGGACCATCAACGGAGACGCCTTGCGCGATGCCGTGAATCCACTGGCACCGTTCGGACTGAGGACGGTGGACGGCAGCTACAACAACCTGCTGCCGGGCCAGCAGCTCTACGGGGCGGCCGACCAGACCATGCCGCGGCTGACCACCGGCACGATGCTGCCGGTCTACGCGGCGCCCTTGCCGGGCAACGTGGTCATGGATCCCCAGCCGCGGATCATCAGCAACCTCATCGTGGACCAGACGGAGACCAATCCGGCCGCGGTCCAGGCGGCGGAGGACCGCGCCGCCGAATCCACCTTCCCCGGGCTGGAGAAGGTTCAGATCTCCGAGAACGGCACGTACTTCATCCCGAACCAGTCGCCGGACATCGGCCTGTCCCCGCCGTTCAATGCCGCGATGACGTTCTTCGGCCAGTTCTTCGACCATGGCCTGGACCTCATCACCAAGGGCCCCGGCACGGTCTTCATCCCGCTGATGCCGGACGACCCGCTCTACGTCGAGGGCAGCCACACCAACTTCATGGTCCTGACGCGGGCCACCACCGGCGACGTGGGTCCCGACGGCATCGCCAACACGGCGGATGACGGCCACATCAACACCACGACCCCGTTCGTCGACCAGAACCAGACCTACACCTCCCATCCCTCGCACCAGGTGTTCCTGCGCGAGTACACGACCGACGCCGCCGGCAACACGGTCGCCACGGGCAACCTCCTGAGCGGCGAGTACGGCATCGCCAACTGGACCGAGGTGAAGGAGCAGGCCGCCAAGATGCTGGGCGTGCAGCTGACCGACCAGGACGTGTTCAACGTGCCGCTGCTGGCCACCGACCGCTATGGTGAGTACCTTCGCGGCGAGAACGGCTACGTTCAGTTCGTCACCCAGGTCGAGGATCCAGTCACCCACGAGCTAACGCTCGAGCTGAAGGAAGCCAATCCGGCCGACAACGGCGGCCTGGGCACGAAGGTGCCCACCAACGCGCTCCGCACCGACCATGCGTTCCTGAACGACATCGCCCACGACGCCACGCCCGGCGTGTTCGACGCCGACGGCAACCCGTTCACCACCGCCGACCAGGTGGTGCAGACGGCCGACCACGACGACATCATCGGCGACGACGGCGATCCGCTCACCTACGACGACGACCTGCTGGGCCGGCACTTCGTCACCGGCGACGGCCGCGGCAACGAGAACATCGGCCTGACCGCGATCCACACGATCTTCCATGAGGAACACGACCGACTGGTGGAGCAGTACAAGTCGACGCTGGTGGCCGACGCCATCGCCAAGAAGGACGTCACCTTCCTGAACGAGTGGCTGTCGACCGACCTGTCCACCGGCCCGCGCACCGACGCGCAATGGGCCGCCCTGGCGTCGGAAGTGGGCGCTACGCAGTGGGACGGCGAACGCCTGTTCCAGGCAGGCCGCTTCGTCACCGAGATGGAATACCAGCACCTGGTCTTCGAGGAGTTCGCCCGCGGGGTGGCTCCGACCATCGATCCGTTCGTGTTCCAGAACTCGGCCGACCTCAACCCGGCCATCTTTGAGGAGTTCGCCAACGTGGTCTACCGCTTCGGCCACTCCATGCTGACGGAGACGGTCGCGCGGACGGACGGCACCACGATGAACGACTACGACATCGGGCTGATCCAGGCTTTCCTGAACCCGCCGGAGTTCAACACCGGGATCGACGCGAACGGCAATCCCATCCAGATCGACGTCCGTACGGCGGTCGCGGGAATCATGCTGGGCAACGCCACGCAGGTGGGCAACGAGATCGACGAGTTCGTGACAGAGGCGCTGCGCAACAACCTGCTGGGACTGCCGCTGGACCTCGCGGCGATCAACATGACGCGTGCGCGTGACACGGCCATGCCCACCTTCAACGAGGCGCGCGAGCAGTTCCAGCAGATGACGGGCGACAGCCAGTACGCCCCCTACACCAGCTGGATCGACCTGGCGCCGCATCTGAAGAACCCGCTGTCGGTCGTCAACTTCATGGCGGCCTATGGGACGCACGACCTGATCACGGCCGAGCAGACCGTCGACGGCAAGCGGGCGGCGGCCATGGCGCTCACGTTCGGCACCGCGCAGACGTGGCAGGAAGAAAAGCCGGACGGCACTTTCGTAACGCACACCATCGCGGCGCCGGCGGCAGCCGACCGCCAGGCCTTCCTCTCCGGCACCGGCGAGTACGCCCGCAGCGACCCCGAGGGAGCCGGCGGCGGCGTCGACAACATCGACTTCTGGATCGGCGGCCTGGCCGAGGCCAAGCTGGAGTTCGGCGGCATGCTGGGCCCGACCTTCAACTTCGTCTTCGAATCGCAGCTGGAGAACCTGCAGAACGGCGACCGCTTCTACTACCTGAGCCGCACGCAGGGCCTGAACCTGCTGAACGAGCTGGAAGCGAACACGTTCTCCAAGATCATCATGCGCAACAGCGACCTGGGCGACGAGGGCAGCACGTCCCACCTGCCCAGCCTGGTCTTCGGCACTCCGAGCTACGTGCTGGAGATGGACCAGGACAACCAGCGCACCGGCATCGTGGGCCCCGACGGCGTCACGCTGAACGGCGACCCGACGCGCGGCGACCTCCTGCTGGACATGCTCAGCCCGCTGGTGCAGCGCGCCGACGCGGCGGACGGCTACGACGCCCGTCTCGACAAGGACGGCAACGGCACGATGGAGTACGACGGCCTGCTCATGTACAACTACGACGGCGGCGACCACGTGGTCCTGGGCGGCACGACCGGCAACGACATCCTCCTCGGCGGCCGCGGCATGGACACCATCTGGGGCGACGCCGGCAACGACTACATCGACGCGGGCGACGAGGCCGACCAGGTCCACGGCGGCGACGGCGACGACATCATCGTCGACCACGGCACGGTGGTCGGCGGCGCCGACTTCCTGCGCGGCGACGGCGGCAACGACGTGATCGGCAGCGGCCCGGGCAACGACGTGGTGTTCGGCGGCGACGGCAAGGACTTCATCTTCACCGGCCAGGACTTCACCGAAGTGTTCGCCGGCCGCGGCGACGACTTCGTGATGGGCGGCAACGGTCCCGACGCGCTGATGGGGAACGAGGGCAACGACTGGATCGAGGGCGGCGAAGGCTTCGACAGCCTGTCCGGCGAGAACTCGCAGCTGTTCTTCAACAGCCCGATCATCGGCCACGACGTGCTGAACGGCCAGGGCAACGACACCGACTACGACGGCGAGTCGGGCGACGACATCATGGTCCAGGGACCGGGCATCCAGCGCAGCAACGGCATGTTCGGCTTCGACTGGGGCATCCACCAGGGCGACCCGGTCGGCGCCCACTCCGACCTCGGCATCCCGATCTTCGTCACCCAGCCCGACTTCATCCTGCGCGACCGCTTCGACTCCGTCGAAGGCCTCTCCGGCTGGGTGCACGACGACGTCCTGACGGGCGCGGCGGCCCTGCGAGGGGCGGCCGGCGGCGCCGGCGCCGGCGTCAATGCCCCCGCCGACGAGAGCAACCTCAAGGCCGGCAACGTCAGCCTGATCGACGGCCTGGCCGGACTGCTCGGCACCACCGAAGCCGACCTCGCCCTGCTGGATCCGGAGTCGACGGTACTCGACGTCACGCAAGGCGCCGAGATCATCCTCGGCGGCGGCGGCAGCGACACCATCCAGGGCAACCTGGGCGACGACATCATCGATGGCGACGCCTGGCTGGGCGTCTACATCGCGGTCGACATGCCGGACGGCGAGGAGGACTTCCGGGTGAGCAGCATGGCGGAAATCCGCGACCGCATGCTCACCCGCGAGATCAATCCCGCCCAGCTGAGCATCGTGCGGGAGATCCAGTTCGACAGCGCCGCCGGCGACATCGACACCGCCGTCTACAACGGCAGCTTCGAGGAGTACACCGTCACCCGGGACAGCGGCGTCGTGACCGTGGCGCACACCAACCAGGCCGCGACCACGCTGATCAACGACGGCACCGACACGCTGCGCCACATCGAGCAGCTGCAGTTCCTCGACCGGATGGTGCAGCTGGGCCTCTCGATCAGCTCGCCCGCGGCCGTTTCCATCGCGGAGAACACGCAGGCCGTCACCACCGTGACCCTGAACAGCTTCGATCCGACGCAGCTGTACCTGTTCTCGCTCGACGGCGCCGACGCCGCCCTGTTCGACATCGATGCGCTGGTCGGCACGATCTCGTTCATCACCGCGCCGAACTTCGAGGCCGCGGCCGACGTCGGCAGGAACAACGTGTACGACGTGACGGTCCACGTCACCGACGGCGTGCTGTCGGCCAGCCAGGGCCTGGCGGTCACCGTGACCAACGCGGATGACGCGGCCACCGGAAGGGTTTCGATCACGAACTGGACCACCACCGACACGGCCGCGACGCTGACCGCGGTGAGCACGGTGGTGGACGAGGACCTGCTCAATCTGCCAGCCTCGCGGCAGCCGCAGATGCAGTGGCAGCAGCAGCTGGCCGACGGCAGCTGGCAGGACATCGCCGGCGCGACCGGCACGACCATCACGGGCCAGGCGGGCCGGATCGAACGCGTCGTGGTCCGCTACGACGACGGCTTCGGGGCCGCGGACCTGGTGGCCTCGGCCGAGACGGCGGTGATCGGCACCTCGATCGGCGAGACGCTGAACGGGACCGCGGGCCGGGACATCATGCTCGGCCTGGGCGGCAACGACACCCTGATGGGAAGCGCCGGCAACGACGACATGGTCGGCGGCTCGGGCACCGACACCCTCAACCTGACGGCCACGAGCGCGGCGGCGATCGTGAACCTGACCACCAACACGGCGAGCAGCGCCGCGATCGGCAGCGACGTCCTGTCCGGCATCGAGAACGTCATCGGCAGCCAGGGCGGCGACACCATCACCGACGGCGCGGGGGCCAACGTGCTCACCGGCGGCGGCGGCGCCGACACCTTCATCATGACGAACGACGGCGCGCGCGACACCGTCGACGGCGCCGGCGGAAGCAACACCGTCGACTACAGCGCCAACACCACCGGCATCAACGTGACGCTGAACGGGGCCACGGCGGTGCAGGTGCTGGGTACCGGGACGGCGGGCACCACCACCGACCTGATCAGCAACATCGCCAACGTCATCGGCGGCTCGGGCAACGACACCATCACCGGCGACGCCGCGGCCAACACCCTGACCGGCAACGGCGGCGCCGACACGCTGAACGGCGGCGCGGGCGCGGACGTGCTGGACGGCGGAGCCGGCGCCGATACGCTGACCGGCGGGGCCGGCAACGACATCGTCAACGGCGGAGCGGGCAACGACACCCTGCTGGCCACCGCCAACGACGGCAACGACACGCTGATCGGCGGCGGCGGCACCGACCTGTACAACCTCTCGGCCACCAGTGCCGGGGCGACCGTCAACCTGACCACGAACACCTCGACCAGCGCGCAGACCGGCAGCGACACGCTGCAGGGGATCGAGAACGTCACGGGCAGCTCGGGCGGCGACACGATCACCGACGGCGCCGGCTCGAACGTGCTGACCGGCGGCGCGGGTGCCGACACCTTCATCATGACGAACGACAACGCCCAGGACACGATCAACGGGCTCGGCGGCTCCAACACCGTGGACTACTCGTCCGCCACGGCCAACCTCAACGTGACGCTGACCAACGGCGCCGTCGTGGGCGGCAGCGGTACCACCGCCGCCAGCAGCGACATCATCAACAACATCAACAACTTCACCGGCGGCAGCGGCAGCGACACGATCACCGGCAACAACAACGGCAACACCATCGTCGGTGGCGGCGGCAACGACACCATCACGGGCGGCGGCGGCGCCGACAACCTGTCGGGCGGCCTCGGCAACGACACGCTGAACGGCCTGGGCGGCAACGACATCCTCGATGGCGGCGCCGGCACCGACACGCTGCTGGGTGGCGCGGGGGACGACACGCTGAACGGCGGGGCCGATGCCGACATCCTGCAGGGGCAGGACGGCAACGACACGCTGAACGGCGGCGCGGGCAACGACACGCTGACGGGCGGCCTGGGGCAGGACATCCTGACCGGCGGCACGGGCTCGGACGTGTTCGACTTCAATTCGATCGCGGAGATCCCCAACGAGGCACCGCTGCTGCGCGAGCGGGTCATGGACTTCACCACCGGCGCGGACGACCTGGACTTCAGCACGATCGACGCCAACGCCAACAACGGCACGGCGACCAACGAGGCGTTCCAGTTCAGCACGACCGCCGGCGACGGCTTCACCGCGCCCGCGCAGCTGCGCTACCACATCGAGGCCACGCCCGGGATAGGGACCACCGGTTCGATCATGCAGGCGAACGTCGGCGGAGCCAACGGCAACGTGACCGACGCGCAGGTGGCGCTGATCGGCGTGACCACGCTGGCGGCGGGCGACGTGATCCTGTAAGCGCCGGCCCGCCCTTTCATTCCAGAACTACCGCGGCACCGGGCCCTCGAAGGCCCGGTCGCCCGGACCCTTTGTCCCCGAGGAGAGACTCATGCAGAAATCCGCACCCGGCCCGCGCAAGGGCGAGATCGCCCAGGCGCTGGCGGAGTTCAAGAGCGCGTTCTGGACGGTGGCCTTCTTCAGCGCCGTGATCAACCTGGTGGTGCTGACCCCGTCCATCTACATGCTGCAGGTGTACGACCGCGTGCTGTCCAGCCGCAACCAGACCACCCTGCTGATGCTGACGCTGATGATGGTCGGCGCCCTGCTCTTCATGGGCGCGCTGGAGTTCGTGCGCAGCTTCGTGCTGGTGCGCGTGGGCGCCCAGCTGGACATGCGCCTGAACAAGCGCATCTTCACCGCCGCCTTCGAGCAGAACCTGAAGAAGGCGGGCGGCAACGCCGGCCAGGCCCTGCAGGACCTGACGACGGTGCGCCAGTTCGTCACCGGCAACGGCCTGTTCGCGTTCTTCGACGCCCCCTGGTTCCCGGTCTACCTGGCCATCATCTTCTTCTTCAACACCTACCTGGGCATGTTCGCGCTGTGCGGCGCCATCGTGCTGATCGCGCTGGCCTGGTTCAACGAATCGGCCACCCGCAAGCCGATGGGCGACGCGTCCGAGGTGGCCGTCGCCGCGAACACCATGGCGACCAACAACCTGCGCAACGCGGAGGTCATCGACGCCATGGGGATGCTGCCCCACATGATGGGCCGCTGGTTCGCCCTGCACAGCCAGTTCCTGAACCTGCAGGCCCACGCCAGCGAACGCGCGGGCGCCATCTCCTCGCTGGCCAAGTCCGTGCGCATCGCGATGCAGTCCCTGGTGCTGGGCTTCGGCGCGCTGCTGGTGCTGGACGGGAAGATGACCGGCGGGATGATGATCGTGGCCTCCATCCTCATGGGCCGCACGCTGAACCCGGTGGAACAGCTGATCGGTGTCTGGCGCAACTGGGACGGCACGCGCAACGCATGGGCCCGCCTCAACCAGCTGCTGGCCGCCAACCCCGCGCGACGCACCGGCATGTCGCTGCCCAAGCCGGAAGGCCGGCTGTCGGTCGAAGGCATCACCGCCGGACCGCCCGGGGCCACCGTCCCCACGTTGCGCCAGCTGAGTTTCGCCCTCGCCCCAGGTGACGTGCTGGGCGTGATCGGCCCGAGCGGCGCGGGCAAGTCCACGCTGGCGCGGCTGCTGGTGGGCGTGTGGCAGTCCGCGGTGGGAACCGTGCGGCTGGACGGCGCCGACGTGTACCTGTGGAACAAGGACGAACTCGGGCCCTCGGTCGGCTACCTGCCGCAGGACGTCGAGCTGTTCGCCGGCACGATGGCGGAGAACATCGCGCGCTTCGGCGAGATCGACTCCGCCAAGGTCGTCGAGGCCGCCAAGCGGGCCGGGGTGCACGAGATGATCCTGCAGTTCCCGCTCGGCTACGAGACGGTGCTCGGCGACGGCGGATCGGGCCTCTCCGGCGGACAGAAGCAGCGCATCGCCCTGGCCCGCGCCATGTACGGCGACCCGTCCTTCCTGGTGCTGGACGAGCCCAACTCCAACCTCGACGACGTCGGCGAGCGCGCCCTGGTGGATGCCATCGTCGACCTGCGCAACCGCGGCAAGACGCTGGTGCTGATCACGCAGCGCACCAGCGCGATCGGCGTGACCAACAAGCTTCTCGTGCTGCGCAACGGCGTCGGCGAAATGTTCGGCGCG
>JAEWBU010000413.1 GCA_023390985.1 Pseudomonadota bacterium | reverse complement strand
AATACATCGTGTGGCTGCTCAAGGCAGCCATTTTTTTTACCCTCTTCGCCTTCGCGCTGAACAACCAGCAGGCGGCCACCGTGCACTTCTTCTTCGGCCACTCGTGGACGGGGCCGCTGGTGCTGGTGGTGCTGGCCGCCTTCGCCTTCGGCCTGGTGGTGGGCGCGGCCGGCATGCTGCCCCGCTGGTGGCGCCAGCGGCGCAGGCCCCGCAGCCTGGACACCCAGGTCGGCCCCGACAGCGTGCAATCCACGCAGACGCATGGACTTTGACTTCAGCTGGCTCCTGTGGGGCCTGCCCATCGCCTTCGTGCTGGGCTGGGTGGCATCGCGCCTGGACCTGCGCCAGCTGCGCATCGAGAACCGCCAGGCGCCCAAGGCGTACTTCCGCGGCCTGAACTTCCTGCTCAACGAGCAGCAGGACCAGGCCATCGACGCCTTCATCGAGGCGGTCCGCAACGACCCCGACACCTCCGAGTTGCACTTCGCGCTGGGCAACCTGTTCCGCCGTCGCGGCGAGTACGAACGGGCCGTGCGCGTGCACGAGCACCTGCTGTCGCGCGGCGACCTCAGCCGCGCCGAACGGCAGCGCGCCCAGCATGCGCTCGCGCTGGACTTCCTCAAGGCCGGGCTGCTCGACCGTGCCGAGGAAGCGCTGCGCAAGCTGGACGGCAGCGCCTACGAAGGCCAGGCGCTGCTGGCGCTGCTGGCGATCTACGAACGCTCGCGCGACTGGGTGCAGGCCGCCGAGATCGCCCGCCGCCTGGAAGAGACCAGCCACGGCAGCTTCGCGGGCCGGCGCGCGCACTACCTGTGCGAACAAGCCGCCCTCGCCCACGATGGCGGCGCGCAGGCGCTGCTGCGCCAGGCCATCGAGGTCGCGCCCACGGCGCCGCGTCCGGTGATGGAAATGGCCGCGCTGCGCGGCAAGTCGGGCGACGCCGTCGGCGCCTTCGAGATGCTGGCCGAGCTGGCCCGGACCACGCCGTCCGCCATCCCGCTGCTGGCCCGGCCGCTGGCGCAATACGCTGCCGCATCCGGCAGGCAGGCCCAGGCGCTCGAGCTGCTCCAGCAGAGCTATGAGCACTCCGCCTCGCTCGACGTGCTCGAGGCCATCGTCGCGCTGGCGCCCGACAGCGAATCGCGCGACTGGTACGCGCGCCACCTCGAGCGTGAGCCTTCGCTGGTCGCGGCGTCCAAGTGGCTGGCCGGCGAGAAGCTGGAAAACGAGCAGTACCATCCCCGTGTGCAGCGCGCGCTGGAGCACGCGGTCAAGCCGCTCACACGCTACCGCTGCGCCGCCTGCGGCTTCGAGGCCAAGCAGCACTTCTGGCAGTGCCCCGGCTGCCAGGCCTGGGACAGCTACCCGCCCCGCCGCGTCGAAGAACTCTGAACCCATGAATCCAAGCAAGCAACAGCTCGCCAAGTCGCGCGTGCTCGTGGTCGGCGACGCCATGCTCGACCGCTACTGGCACGGCGCGGTCGAGCGCATCTCGCCCGAGGCGCCGGTGCCGGTCGTCAAGGTGTCGCGCGAGGAAGAGCGCATCGGCGCCGCCGCGAACGTGGCGTACAACGTGGCCACGCTCGGCGCGCAGGCCAGCTTCCTGGGCGTGGTCGGCGACGACGAGCCCGGCCACCGCCTCGAATCGCTGCTGCGTGAGACCGGCATCGCGGCGCACCTGAAGCGCGACGCGGGCCTGAAGACCACCGTCAAGCTGCGCGTGATCGGCCGCCAGCAGCAGCTGCTGCGCATGGACTTCGAGAACGAGCCCGACCACGAGGTGCTGGCGCTGCAGAGCGAGAGCTTCGGCGAGCTGCTCCCGCGCCAGGACGCCATCCTGTTCTCCGATTACGGCAAGGGCGGCCTCGCCCACATCCCGGCCATGATCGCGGCCGCGCGCGCCGCGGGCAAACCGGTGCTGATCGATCCCAAGGGCGACGACTACCGCCGCTACGGCGGCGCCAGCGTCATCACGCCCAACCGCGCCGAACTGCAGGACGTGGTGGGCCGCTGGACCAGCGAGGACGACCTGCGCACGCGCGCCCAGAACCTGCGCGAGTCGCTGAACCTGGGCGCCCTGCTCGTCACCCGCAGCGAGGAAGGCATGACGCTGTTCGACGCCCAGGGCGAGCTGCACGTGAAGGCGCAGGCCCGCGAGGTGTTCGACGTCACCGGCGCCGGCGATACCGTCATCGCCACGCTCGCGACCATGGTGGCCGCGGGCCTTTCCCTGCGCGACGCGATGCCCATCGCCAACCGCGCCGGCGGCATCGTGGTGGGCAAGTTCGGCACCGCCACCGTTTCCTACGAGGAGTTGTTCGCATGACGCGTGTGGTCGTCACCGGAGCCGCCGGGTTCATCGGCAGCAACATCGTCAAGGGCCTCAACGCCCGCGGCATCGACAACATCATCGCGGTCGACGACCTCACGCAGGGCGACAAGTTCAGGAACCTGGCCGACCTGCAGATCGAGGACTACCTCGACGCCGACGAGTTCTACGGCGCCTTCGCCGAAGGTGCGTTCGGCAAGGTCGAGGCCGTGTTCCATGAAGGCGCTTGCAGCGACACCATGGAGCAGGACGGCAAGTACATGATGGACAACAACTACGGCGTGTCCTGCTCGCTGTTCGAGTCCTGCCGCGAGCGCGGCACGCGCCTCTTGTACGCGTCGTCGGCCGCGGTGTACGGCGGCTCCGACACCTTCCGCGAGACGCCGCAGTTCGAGCTGCCGCTCAACGTGTACGGCTACTCCAAGCTGCTGTTCGACCAGCGCATGCGGCGCGAGTGCGGCAAGGACTTCCGCCGCGCCAAGCGCCAGGTGGTGGGCTTCCGCTACTTCAACGTCTACGGCCCGCGCGAGCAGCACAAGGGCCGCATGGCCAGCGTCGCCTTCCACCAGTTCAACCAGTTCCGCGAGCAGGGCAAGGTCAAGCTGTTCGGCGAGTACGGCGGCTACGGCCCCGGCGAGCAGCGGCGCGACTTCATCTTCGTCGACGACGTGGTCGCGGTGAACCTGTGGTTCTTCGACCATCCGGAGAAGAGCGGCATCTTCAACCTGGGCACCGGCCGCGCGCAGCCCTTCAACGACGTGGCCACGGCTGTGGTGTCCTCGCTCTCGGGCAAGCAGCACACGGCGGCTTCGGCGGCGCAGGAAGGTTTGCTCGAATACATCCCGTTCCCCGACGCGCTGCGCGGCAAGTACCAGAGCTATACGCAGGCCGATCTCTCGGCGCTGCGCGAGGCGGGCTGCGACCATGCCTTCGCCGACGTGCAGACCGGCGTGGCGCGCTACATGGCGTCACTGAAGTCGCAAGCTTGAGCTCACGCCAGGGTCAACGTGCCCTGAACATGCGCCGTTGAGGGTTTTTCAACCCTCTGCAAAGGAGACGCGCATGTTCAAGAAGATCCTGGCCATCCTGGCCATGCTGTTCTATACGGCACTGGCCCTGGCCGCCGTCGACGCGAACAAGGCCACCGAAGCCGAACTCGACAGCGTCAAGGGCATCGGCCCGGGCACCAGCAAGCTCATCCTCGAAGAACGCAAGAAGGGTGAATTCAAGAGCTGGGACGACCTCATCACCCGGGTGAAGGGCGTCGGCGAAACCCGCGCCAGGAACCTGTCCGAAGCCGGCCTGACGGTCGGCGGCAAGTCGTACCAGCCGACCGCCGCAGGCGCGAAGAAGGACGACAAGGCGGCCAAGCGCGACACGCGCGCGGATGAGAAGGCTGAAGCCAAGGCCGAGAAGAAGGAAGCCAAGGCCGAAGCCAAGGCCGAAAAGAAGGAAGCCAAGGCCGATACCAAGGCCAGGACCGCCCAGGCCGACGCCAACGCCAAGAAGCAGGAAGCCCGCGCCGAGAAGAAGGAAGAGACCGCCGGTTCCGCGCGTCCCGCGGCCAGCGCCTCCAAGAACTGAAAGCGAGCCCACCGCGCCAATGAAGAAGACCCGCCTCGGCGGGTCTTTCTTCTTCAGGCCGGCATCGCGACCATGTCCGTCACGCCCGGGTCCACGCCGGCCTGCATCAGCAGCGTGGTCGCCTGCCCGCGATGGTGCGCCTGGTGGTTGAAGAAGTGCGTGAGCGCCTTCCACATCGGATGCTCGCGCTGCACGCCCTTGGTATTGGCGTAGCGCATGGTGGCGACCGGGAAGTCCGGCGGCATGTCGAGCGTCCAGGTTTCGATGGCCTCATCGAGACGGCGGCGGGCTTCGCGCAGGCCCGCCCAGTCCTCGTGCAGCATCGTCCCGTACGAAGCACTGGCCGGCAGCGCCAGCACTTCCTCGGACAGGCTGGGAAACGTCACGCCCTGTGCCGCGAACCGCCGCAACCAGGTGCGGTCGGCCCACACCAGGTGGTTCAGCGTGCCGTGGATGGATCCGAAGAACGCGCCGCGATCGCGCCGGCGCTCCTCGTCGGACAGGCGTTCGCAGGCTTCGTACAGCCGCTCGTTGAACCAGCGGTTGTAGCGCGCCAGCCAGCGATAGTTCTCCAGGAACGCATCGTGCTTGTCGTTGTCCATGCCGCGCATTCTCCCGGACAACGAAGAAGTCGCCGCCATGCGGGACGACCCGGGGCGGCGAGCAGCGACTGCTGAGGGAGAATCCTCCGTCCAGCACACCGCGAGCGTGGGCGGACCGATGGGGACACATACATGAGACGAGTGCTGGATCTGATTTATGACGGAGCTGCGTGGCTGGCAGCGCTCGCCATGGTCGGCGTGCTGGCGATGGTGCTGCTGTCCATCGTCAGCCGCCAGCTCGACTTCCACGTGCCGGGCACCGACGCCTACGCGGGCTACGCGATGGCGGCCGCCGGCTTCCTGGCCCTGGCCCACACCTTGAGGCGCAACGAGCACATCCGCGTCACGCTGATCCTGGGCCGGCTGACCGGCCGGGCGCGCCGCGGGCTGGAGATCTGGGCGCTGTCCGCGGCCGTGGCGCTGGCGGCCCTGTTCGCTTTCTACTCGGTCCGGCTGGCCGTCGTGTCGTACCAGTTGAACGACATCTCCACCTCCAACGACGCCACGCCGCTGTGGATCCCGCAGATCGCGATGGCCGTCGGCACGGTGGTCCTGCTCATCGCCTTCATCGACGAGTGGATCCAGGAGCTGCGCGGACGCCGCAGCCTCGAGGAGCCGCAGGAGGCCCTGCACAATGAATGAAGTCCTCATCACCACGCTGCTGATCGTCTCGCTGTTCGCGTTGCTGGCGAGCGGTGTCTGGATCGGCCTCACCCTGGCCGGCGTGGCCTGGATCGGCATGCAGCTGTTCTCCTCGCGGCCCGCCGGCGACGCGATGGCGGTCACGGTCTGGGGCTCGTCCTCCAGCTGGACCCTCACGGCCCTGCCCCTGTTCATCTGGATGGGCGAGATCCTGTTCCGCACCAAGCTGAGCGAGAGCATGTTCCGCGGCCTGGCGCCGTGGGTGAGCCGGCTGCCTGGCCGGCTGCTGCACACCAACGTCATCGGCTGCACCATCTTCGCCGCGGTTTCGGGCTCCTCCGCGGCCACCTGCGCCACCATCGGCAAGATGACGCTGCCCGAGCTGGGCCGTCGCGGCTACCCCGAGGACATCACCATCGGCTCGCTGGCTGGCGCCGGCACGCTGGGCCTGCTGATCCCTCCCTCGATCATCATGATCGTGTACGGCGTGATGGCGGACGTGTCGATCGCGCGGCTGTTCGTCGCGGGCATCCTGCCTGGCATCCTGCTGGCCGCGCTGTTCTCCGGCTATCTCGCCGTGTGGTCCGGCATGAACCGCGACCGCGTGCCGCCACCCGATGCGGCGATGAGCCTGCGCGAGAAGCTGTACGAGTCGCGCCACCTGATCCCGGTGGTGCTGTTGATCGGGGCGGTGCTGGGCTCCATCTACACCGGCCTCGCCACGGCCACCGAAGCGGCGGCCGTGGGCGTGGTGGGCTCGCTGGTGCTGTCGGCGGTGCAGCGGTCGCTGTCGTGGGCGACCTTCCGCGACTCGCTGCTCGGGGCCACGCGCCTCTATTGCATGATCGCCCTGATCCTGGCCGGCGCCGCTTTCCTCACCCTGTCGATGGGTTACATCGGCCTGCCGCGCCACCTGGCCGAGTTCGTCGGGTCGCTGAACCTGTCGCCATTCGCGCTGATCCTGGCGCTGGCGGTCTTCTACATCATCCTGGGCTGCTTCCTCGACGGCATCTCCATGGTGGTGCTCACCATGGGCGTCATCCTGCCCACCGTCACCGCCGCGAAGATCGACCTGATCTGGTTCGGCATCTTCCTCGTCATCGTCGTGGAGATGGCGCAGATCACGCCACCGGTGGGCTTCAACCTGTTCGTGCTGCAGGGCATGACCGGCAAGGAGATCACCTGGATCGCCCGCGTGACCATGCCGTTCTTCTTCCTGATGTGCGCGATGGTGCTGCTGCTCTGGTGGTTCCCCGGCATCGCGACCTGGATGCCATCGAAGATGTGAGCACGGGCCTCAGGCCCTGAGACGCTCGTCATCGAACAGGGAAATGAGGCGCAAGCCGCTGGCCTGGCCGGCGGCTCGCGCATGCGGCGGCATGTTGGTGCATTCCAGCACCGCGGTGCGCAGGTGGGGGGTGCGCCGCCGCAAGGCCGATGCGGCTTGCACGACGTCGCGTGTGGCGCCCTCCCCATCCATCGAAGGCTCGTTCCCCAGGATGGCGCGCGCGAACGGCCCGTCGGGATCGACGCCCTCGACGAACACGTCGACAAGCCTTCCGCGAGGCACGCCGGCCGCCAGCAGATGGTCTTCGCCCAGCCGTTCCGCGCTGATCGTGAGCACGCCCACCTGCGGCTCGTGCGCCAGCAAGCCGGGCAGCTGCAGCAGGCTGGAGGTGACGACCGGAACCGGCACCGCCGCCTGCAGTTCGTCCTGCAGCAGCACCAGGAAGCCGCAGCTGGTGGTGATGGCCCGCGCGCCCTCGGCGGCCAGCGCACGCGCGGCTTCGATGAAGGGCGCGCCCAGGCCGCCGGCGCGCAAGGCCTGCGCGCTGGTGACCACGCTGCGCGGCACGGCGCCGGGAACGACCCGGTGACGCACCGCGCCGCCGAACGCATCGGCATGGCCGATGTCGCCGGCCAGTCGCGGGAAGCGCGTATCGAGCATCAGCACCCCGATGAAGCCGGTTCCCGCTTGGGGAAAGACCGCATCCATTGGCGCGGGAATTGCTCGTATCCTGACCCGGTCATCCATCACCCCATTCTCCCGGAGCGTCCATGAAACTCAAGTTCGCGATCACCGCGGCGGCCCTGGCCCTCTCGGCCAACGCCATGGCCCAGACCAAGTGGGACCTGCCCGCGGCCTATCCGGCGTCCAACTTCCACACCGAGAACCTGGTCCAGTTCGCCAACGACGTCGACAAGGCCACCGGCGGCAAGCTCAAGATCACGGTGCATCCGAACGCCTCGCTGTTCAAGGCGCCCGAGATCAAGCGCGCGGTGCAGGGCGGGCAGGCGCAGATCGGCGAGATCCTGCTGGTGAACTTCCAGAACGAGTGGCAGGTGTTCGGCGCGGACGGCATCCCCTTCCTGGCCGACAGCTACGACGCCGCGATGAAGCTGTGGCGCGCGCAGAAGCCTCTGCTGGAGAAGAAGCTCGGCGAGCAGGGCATGATGGTGCTGTACGCGGTGGCCTGGCCGCCGCAGGGCATCTACACCAAGCGCACGCTCAACTCCGCGGCCGACATGAAGGGCCTGAAGTGGCGCGCCTACAGCCCCGCCACCGCCCGCATCGCCGAACTGGTGGGCGCCCAGCCCGTCACCGTGCAGGCCGCCGAACTGTCGCAGGCCATGGCCACCGGCGTGGTGGACTCGTACATGTCGTCCGGTTCCACCGGCTACGACAGCAAGACCTACGAGCACATCAAGAACTGGTACGACACCCAGGCGTGGCTGCCCAAGAACGCGGTCATCGTCAACCGCGCGGCGTTCAACGCGCTCGACAAGGCGACGCAGGACGCGCTGATGAAGGCCGCTGCCGAAGCCGAGACGCGCGGTTGGGCCGTCAGCCGCAAGGCCAACGCCGACACGCTCGAGAAGCTCAAGGCGAACGGCATGCAGATCCTGACGCCGCCGCCGCAACTCAAGGCCGACATGAAGAAGGTCGGCGACACGATGCTCAAGGAATGGCTCGACAAGGCCGGCCCGGAAGGGCAGCAGCTGGTGGACGCCTACCGCAAGCTGTAAGCACGCTACCCTGCACGACAGAAGCGCCGCTCTCCGCGGCGCTTTTTTTTGCCCGCGCGGAATATCCGGCCCGCGAAATTCGTGCGAATCGCAGAGGTTGCATTCCGGAGGGCGACGGCTAGCTTTGATTTCCTGTCTTCGAAAGAACCAGGAGGCTTCATGAAGCGCATCGCCTTGCTCGCAGCGTCCGCTGCCTTGTTCGGACTCCCTCTGGCCGATGCCCTGGCCGCCGACCAGATCGCCCGCTTCGAAGGCGGCATCGGTTCGCAGCCATTGGCCACCGCCGGCGGCAACACGATTCCCAATGCCGTGCTCGGCGTCAACCCGGGCGGCCGGCCCTGGGTGATCAAGCGCCTGATCGCGGAAGCGCGCGACGACGGCCGCATCCGCGTCGATGGCCGCGGGCTGCTGCTCGCCGGCGGCGACGGCATCGGCACGCCGGGCGGACAGACCGTGCGCGCGCGGTTGTTCTGCGCCGGGGTGGAGCACAACTCGGACGACGTGGCCGAGCTCGACGAGGACGGCGACTTCCGCATCGACAGCCATCTCACGCCGACGCCGCCGAGCCCCTGCAACCGGCCCGTCCTGCTGATCGTCAACGTGCCGCCGCAGGGAACGCCGGTCTGGTTCGCGGCCGGCATCCCGAAGCGCTGATTCAGAGCCCGGCGGCCAGCAGCGCGTCCAGCAGCACGCGCACCCGCTGCGGCACCAGCCGCGCCCCGGGATACACCACGTGGATCGGGATGGGCGCGGGCCGCAGGCCGGGCAGCACCTCCACCAGGTCGCCGCGCGCGAGTTCCTCGCGCACGAAGTAGTCGGGCAGCTGCGCGAGCCCCTGGCCGAGCAGCGCGGCCTGCACCAGCCCCTCGCCGTCGTTCACCCGCACGCGCGAGGCCGGCCGCAGGTCCAGGTCGGCGCCCTTGCGGCGGAAGCGCCAGGGTCGGTCCTTGCCGGTCGACGGCATGCGGAACACCAGCGCGTCGTGCGCATCCAGCTGCTCCAGCCGTCGCGGCGTGCCGCGCTCGGCCAGGTAACCGGGACTGGCCACCAGCACCATGGCCTGTGAGCCGAGCCGGCGCGACACCAGCGTGGAGTCCGACAGCTCGCCGACGCGGATCGCCACGTCGATGCCTTCCTTCACCAAGTCCACGTAGCCGTCCTGCAGCCGCACGTCCAGCGACAGCTCCGGATGTTCGCGCACCAGGCGCGCCAGCAGCGGCATCACCACGCGCCGTCCGATCACGATGGGCATGTCGATGCGCAGCGTGCCGGTGGGCGAAGCGCGCACGCCGGAAGCTTCGGCCTGCAGTTCGTCCACTTCCATGAGCAGGCGCTGGCAGCGGCGGAACAGCCGTTCGCCGTCGGCCGTCAGGCTGACCTGGCGCGTGGTGCGGTGGAACAGCTTGACGCCCAGCCGCTCCTCCAGCCTCGCCACGGCCTTCGCCAGCGTGGACGGCGCGCTGCCGCTTTCGCGCGCGGCGGCCGCGAAGCTGCCGTGCTTGGCGGTCTCGGAGAACGCGGCGATCTGCTGGAGGCTGTTCACGGCGATGCGCTGATTGAGGAATTCCTGTCGCCAATGTTACGGCACTGCCGCTGCTTGTTCTCCGTTCGCGGCGGCAGGAGACTCCGTCCCGCGCCGCGCAACCTCGCACCAGACCGTCCCACCTCGACAGGAGTCCCATGTACGTCCTCGACCAACCCGCTCCCACGCCCACGCCCATCCCGGGCGTCCACCACGCCACCTGGGCCGGCGCCCGCGAAGGGCTGAGCTCGCTCAGCCTCTGGCGCCAGTCCATCGAGCCGGGCGCCGCGACGCCGCCGCACTCGCACACCTGCGACGAGATCGTGCTGTGCCTCGCCGGCCGGGGCGAGGTTCACATCGACGGCCAGGTCCATCGGTTCGGCCCGAACCAGACGATCGTGCTGCCGGCCGGCGTGCCGCACCAGATCTTCAACACCGGCGACGTGCCGCTGGAATCGACGGCCGTGTTCGCCGCGACGCCGGTGGCCGTGGCCCTGCCCGACGGCAGCGCGCTGGAACTGCCCTGGCGGACCTAGCGTGCGAACTCGCGCCGCTGCGAGCGCAGGTTCTCGCCATCGATGTACTGCGACAGGATGGCGAGGTCCTCGTCCCGCACGCCGGCATCGCGGAAGTGGGCCTGCCAGCCGTCCACCACGTGCGCCACTTCGCGTGCGATGGCACGGGCCGCGTCCTTCTTCAGGCCGTATGAGCTCGCACGCGTCAGCGCGTTGGCCAGGCTCGATTCGGTCCCGCGCTCGCCCACCTCGATGGCCTGGTAGCCCAGGCCCTGGGCCGAGGGCACCATGTCGAACGCCGGCGACAGCAGGTAGCGGCCATCCGCTTGCCGCAGCAGCGCATGGTTCTTCTCGTGGTCGTCCGTGTTGTCGACCAGGATGTTGAACACGAGGCGGCGGAACAGCTCCTGCTGCTGCGCGCCGATCGCGTCCGCGGGCGCGAGCCGCCGCAGCAACTGCGCGAGCTGCGGATAGCCCAGCTCCTCGCCTGCCGCATGCAATGCCACGTTGGCGGACTGCGCGTGGACGCGTTCGCGCCCCAGCCGATCGAAGCGCTTGACGGCGACCGCGTGCCGGTCGCCCACGCGCAAGGCGCGCGTGCCGGCGACGCGGATGCCGCAGCGCGCGGCGAGCGTCATGGTCGCGTGCTCCAGCAGCTCGGTATCGAGGTCCTCGCCTTCGCTGAACTTCACCAGCCACGGCTCGCCGTCGATCATCAGCAGCGATTTGGGTCGCGCGCCGCCCATCGACGCCCCGGGGCGAAGCAGCCGCTGCTGCAACTCGTCGACGGGCTCGTTGGCGAGCACCTTGCGCACCACCTCGGCCATCTGGTCGAGGCTGCCGAGGCCCGGGATGGCCGACGAGGGCCAGGGCTCGTAGGCGTCGTCGCGCGGGCTGACGCCCAGCGCGCCATGGCGTTCGTCGCCGGCGAAATACAGGAACTCGAGGATCGACAGCCGCGGGCTGCGCTCGAACTTGCGGATGACGCGTTCGCCCCAGCGCTCGGGCCGCGCGTCGTCCACCGCGCCGGCGGCGAGGTCCTTGTCGCGAGGCAGGTAGAGGCCTGGTTGCAGCGGCAGGTCTTCGCTCAGGGCGAAGCCGCCCGCCAACCACGATCCGGCGTACTCCAGGCCGACGGAGCGAGAGTTCGCCACCAGCCGCAACTCGCCCACGTGCCGCGGCGAAGCGGGATCCCCCAGCCACCACAGCTGCATCGCGTCCTGCGGCCGGTAGATCGGCCGGTCAGCCACGTCCCTTCTCCTTCGCGCGGTGCCGCTGCGATGCCAGCTGGATCTCCGCTTCGAGCGCGGCCACGTCCTCCCTGGGATCGGCCAGCTGCGCCAGGGCGGCGTGGCGGTTGATCATCCAGAGCGCGGTGGCATACACGCCCACCGACACCGTGGGATCGCCCTTCTCCATGCGCATCAGCGTGGGAACCGAGACCTGCAGTCGCGTGGCCCACGCACGCAGCGACTGCTTGCGGCGCTTTCGCGCGGTGGCCAGGTCGCCACCCAGCCGCGCCAAGGCCGAGCCGGCCTGGGCGGGAAGTGCTTCGACGGCGGCGGAGACCTGTGGCATGAACCTATTCTGGCACGTTTACTCCGTTTTGTTAATTTATACGTTAACAATCGAGGCCCGCATCTCTGAAGAGGCAAAAAAAGCCGGGGCACCCGCCCCGGCTGCTGCGCACCTGCCCGTAGGCGGCGGCGGTCCCTAGCCGAGCTCGCGCACGGCGCAGACCAGCGCGCCTGCATCGTTGTGCTCGATCGCCAGACTGTTCTTGGCCTGCGCCACGTCCAGGTCGCGCGGCAGGGGCACGCCGTTCTTCACGGCCAGGATCTCGGCCATGACGCTCACCGCGATCTCCGGCGGCGTCTTGCTGCCGATGTAGATGCCGATCGGGCCGCGCAGCCGGGCGAGCGACTCCCCGGTCTGCTCGAAGTGCTCGACCATGCGCTGCCGGCGCGCCTCGTTGTTGCGGCGGCTGCCGATGGCGCCCACGTAGAAGGCGTCCGTCTCCAGCGCCTCCAGCAGCGCAAGATCGTCCAGCTTGGGGTCGTGCGTCAGCGCCACCACGCAGCTGCGGCGATCGGGACGGAAGGCCTGCACGACGTCGTCGGGCATGTCGCGCACCAGCTTCGCGCCGGGCACGTGGAAGGCGGCGCTGTATTCCTCGCGCGGGTCGCACACCGTCACCGCGAAGCCGCTGAACAGCGCCATCGTCGCCAGGTACTCGGTGAGCTGGCCGGCGCCGATGAGCAGCATCCGGTACTCGGGCCCGAAGGTGTTGGCCATGCGCTGGCCATCCACCACCAGGTCCGAAGGCGTGTCGGCCGGCTCCAGCGTCGCCTGGCCGTCGGCCAGCCGGACCGTGCGGCGCACCAGGCGGCCGGCTTCCAGCGCCGCCACCAGGTCGGCCAGCGCGGCCGGGTCGGGATCGTTCTCCAGCAGCAGTTCCAGCGTGCCGCCGCACGGCAGGCCGAAGCGGTGGGCCTCGTCGGCGGTGACGCCGTACTTCACGAACGACGGCGGGCCCGAAGGCATGTCGCGCGATTCGCCCTGCGGCGCGTGGGCCTGCGTGAAGCGGTAGATGAGGTCGTCCTCGATGCAGCCGCCAGAAACCGAGCCGACCACCGATCCGTCCTGCGCCAGCGCCATGATCGAGCCCACCGGCCGCGGCGACGATCCCCAGGTGCGCACCACGGTGGCGAGCAGCGCGCGCCGGCCCGCCGCGCGCCAGTCGCGCAGCGTGCGCAGCACCATCACGTCGAGGTTTTCCATCCTGCTTCCCGCGAAATCTCAGAAGGCGTAGGCGGCGTTCAAGCCCACCAGCCAGTTGCGGCCGGGCGCGGGTTCGAAGAAGCGGCTGTTGCCCTCGTTGACGATCACCGAACCCGCATACCGGCGATCCGTCACATTGTCGACGCGCACGAATTCCCGCACGGTCCATCGGCCCACCGCCTGCCGCAGCGAAGCGCGCAGTGCCAGCGTAGTGGCGGCGGGCGCGAAGTCGGTGTTGCCGTCGTTCACCGCGATGCGGCCGGTGTGGCGCACTTCCACCGCGGTCTGCAGACCCCAGGGCTTGTGCTCCCAGGCCAGTTCGCCGAACAGCATCGCGCGCGGGATGCCGGGAATGCGGTTGCCCGAGGGCACCACCACCGTGGGCGTGGTGCACGGCGGCGGCCCGCAGGTGGTGAATGCGCTGTCGTATTCCGCCTGCAGCAGCGTCGCGGCGAGTTGCGTGGAGAAGCCGCCGCCGAAGCGCCCGGCCAGCGCCGCCTCGAAGCCGCGCCGCTCGGTGCGACCCGCGTTCTGGAAGGTGCTGCGTCCGCCCGCGTTGGTGAGCACCACCAGCTCGTCGGTGGTGCGCGCCTGGAACAGCGCCGCGTTCAGCGCCCAGTCCTGCGACAGCTCGGCCTTGGCGCCGATCTCGAACTGCCGGCTGTAGGCGCTGCGCAGGTCGAAGTTCAGGCCCGTGCCGCTGGGCCGGTAAGACAGCTCGTTGAAGGTCGGTGTCTCGAAGCCGCGCCCGGCCGACGCGTAGAGGTTCAGCGTGTCGGTCGCGTGGTACACGATGCCCAGCACCGGCGTGGTGGCCGAGTAGGTCGCCGAGCCGCTGTCGTCGCCGTTCGCGCCGACGATGAAGCGATCGGTCGATGCGAACTTCACCTGCGAATGCCGCACGCCCGCGGTCAGCGACCAGCGCTCCAGGCTCCACACGCCCTGCACGTATTGGTCGAAGGTGCGCACCCGGTTCTCTTCGTCGCGCCGCAGCGCGCCCTCCACGCCGAGCACCTGCGAAGCCCCGCTACCGATGAAGTTCTGGAAGCCGCGGCGCTGCTCGGTCATGCGGTCGGCCGACAGCCCGAAGGTGATCGCCAGCGGCGCGTCGAGGGCGCGGGTGCGCATCACCCACTGCGCGTCGGCGCCGTGGTAGCGCCGGTCCAGGTCGATGACGCCTCCCGGCTGCGTGATGGGCGTCTGCGTGGCCACCGGGATCGCCTGGAACTGCTCGGTCTCGCGCGTGCCGCTCCAGCCCGTGAACTTGAACGAGTGCACCGCGTTCAGCCGGTGCTCCAGGATGAAGCCGCCCTGCAGCTGGTCCACCGACTTGCGCGTGTTGAACTGCAGCGCCGCCGGGCTCGCCTGCCGCGGATTCGCCTCGAACTCTGCGCGCGTCAGGCCCAGCGGGTCCTGCGTGTCCGGCATGTCGACGCTGTTCAGGATGAAGCTGAGCTTCGTGTCCTCGCTCGCGTTGTAGCGCACCTTGCCGTTGAAGCCGGTGCGCCGCGCCGCGCTGTGGTCGCGGAAACCGTCAGTGTCGAAGCGCGTGGCGCTCAGGTTGTATTGCACCGCCCCTTGCTGCCCCGACAGGCGCGCGTTGTACCGGCTCGTTCCGTAGCTGCCGAAAGCCGTGCCGACCTCGGCGACGGTCTCGGGCCCGCCGTCGGCTGTGAAGAGGCTGATCACGCCGCCCGAGGAGTTGCCGTAGAGCGCGGAGAACGGTCCCCGCAGCACCTCGATGCGGTCGGCCGAGAGCAGGTCGAAGTGCGACACCTGGCTCTGCCCGTCGGGCGCGGTGGCCGGGATGCCGTCGGTGTAGAGGCGCAGTCCGCGCACGCCGAAGGTGGCGCGCGCGCCGTAGCCGCGCGAGGAGATCTGCACGTCCTGCGCGTAGTTCTGGCGGTTGAGCGCCGTGATCCCCGGCACGCGCACCAGTGACTCCGACAGGTTGATGCCCAGCTGCGATTCGCGCAGCGTGGCACCGGGGATCACGTCGACCGAGGCCGGCGTGTCGAACGCCGCCTGCGAGATGCCCGGCGTGGCCGTGACGACCTGGGGACGCAGCGTCCCTTCCACCGGCGGTGGCGTCTGGGCGGCGGCCTGGGCCGCCATGAAAGCCGCCGCAGCGGCGACAGCAGTCGTTCTCATGATCACAGCCCTCAGCGTGACAACCAGAACACCAGGCCGGCCGCGATGGCGACACCGGCCGCCCAGACCCAGGCAGGAACGCCGCTTCGAGCCGTAGCCGCGCCGGGCGAAGCATCCGGCATGCCCGCGGCCTGCGCATTCGTGGCCTGCGCCGCGGGCGCGGCCTCCACGGGATGGCGCTTGCTCAGTTCCTGCTCGAAGCGCTTGAAGAAGTCCTCCGCCATCGATCGCGCCACGCCGTCGATCAGCCGCTGGCCCACCTGCGCGATCTTGCCGCCCACCTGCGCGCTGGCCGTGTACTGCAGCTCGCAGCCCGCGTCGCGCGGCTCCAGCCGCACCTTGGCCTCGCCCTTGCCGAAGCCGGCCGCGCCGCCCTGCCCTTCGAACTTCATCGTGTAGCTCGAGGGTGGCTGCACGTCCAGCAGCTGGATCTTCCCCGAGAACTTGGCCGCGATCGGCCCGACCTTCACCGACATGCCGATCGCGTACTGGTCGGGCCCGGTCGACTCGATGCGGTCGCAGCCGGGGATGCAGGCCTTGAGCACCTGCGGGTCGTTGAGCGCTTCCCAGGCTTCCTGCCTGTCCACCGCCAATGTGCGGGTGCCTTGCATGTCCATGTGGTACTCCCTCTTGTCCTGGTTCAGCGGTCCATCACGGCCGCGATGCTCCCGGCCAGCTGTTCCAACGTTTCGATGTTGTGCACGGCGAGCATGCCGTGCGCGTGGCGATGCAGCTGCACCGCCCCGCGCGCCAGCGGCTCGTAGCCGGAGAAGCGCAGCAGCGGGTTGAGCCACAGCAGCCGGCGGCAGTGCAGCCGCAGCCCCTCGAGCTCGCGGCCCAGCGCCTCGGGCTCACCGGTGTCCAGCCCGTCGGTGATCAGCAGCACCAGCGTGCGGCGGCCGACCAGCCGGCGCGCATGGCGCAGCCGCAGCATGGCCAGCGACTCGCCCAGCCGCGTGCCGCCGGCGAAGTCGTCGATCGCCGCGCTCGCCACGGCCAGCATCGCGTCGGTGTCCGCCTGCCTGAACGCGGCGCTCAGGTCGGTGAGGTGCGTGCCGAAGGCGAACACGTCGCAGCGGCCGATGCGCCCGCCTTCCGGGTGGCGCGTCGCGGCGTGCAGGAAGGCCAGCAGCAGTCGCGCGTAACGCTCCATCGAGCCGGAAACGTCCAGCAGGACCAGCAACGGCAAGGGCTGGCGGCGCCGCTCGCGCCGAGGCAGGTGCACCAGCTCGCCGCCGGTGCGTGCCGCCGCATGCATGGCGCCGGGCCAGTGC
>JAEWBU010000341.1 GCA_023390985.1 Pseudomonadota bacterium | reverse complement strand
GCCGAACAGTTCGTGATTCCGCAGGACCTGGTGCGGCACATCGTGGTGACCATCGACAATCTCACGGCCCCCAAGGCCGCGGAACGGCTGCGGCCGTTCCGGCCGGTGCCCGGCCAGTTCGTGGCGGGCGGATCCGAAGATTCGCTGGTCCTGGATCCCGACAACTACCAGCGCTACAAGCCCGCGATCACGCTGCTGCAGGCGGCGGACACGAAGCAGCTCGTGGCTATCTACACGCACTACTACCCGCTGTTCCAGCAGGCCTACGAGAGCCTCGGCCATCCGCCGCAGTACTTCAACGACCGCGTGGTGCAGGTCATCGACCACCTGCTGGCGGCGCCGGAACTGAAAGACCCGGTGGCGCTGCGCCAGCCGAACGTGCAGTTCGAGTACGGCGACGCGTCGCTCGAGTCCCGTTCGGCCGGGCAGAAGATCATGATGCGCATGGGCGCCACGAACGCCGCCGTCGTCAAGGCAAAGCTGCGGGACATCCGCGCGGCACTGGTCGAGCAGAAGCCCCGCTGACTTTCCGGCTCGCGCTCGATGCCTGAGCTGCCGGACATCACGGTGTATCTCGAGGCGCTCGGGCAGCGCGTGCTCGGTCATCGGCTGGTGTCGACGCGCATCGCGCATCCGTTCCTGCTGCGCACCTTCGAGCCGCCGCTGGACGCGTTGCACGGGCACAAGGTCGAAGCACTGCGAAGGGTGGGCAAGCGCATCGCGTTCGGATTCGAGGGCGGCGCGTGGCTGGTACTGCATCTCATGATCGCCGGCCGGCTGCACTGGTTCGACGCGGGCAGCAAGGTGAAGGGGCGCGCGCCCCTGGCGTCGTTCACGTTCGAGAGCGGCACGCTCACGCTGACGGAGGCCGGCACCAGGCGGCGCGCGTCACTGCACGTGTTCGGCAGCCTGAAGGATCTCCAGGCCCACGATCCGGGCGGACTCGAGGTGCTGGATGCCGGCTTCGAGGAATTCCGCGCGCGCCTCACGGCGGAGAACCACACGCTCAAGCGGTCGCTCACGGATCCGCGCGCCTTCAGCGGCATCGGCAATGCGTACTCCGACGAGATCCTGCATCGCGCCGGGCTCTCGCCGGTGGCGCTGTCGCAGAAGCTGGACGCGGAGTCGACGCGCCGGCTGTACGACGCGATCCGCAGCGTGCTGCCCGAATGGACCGCGCGGCTGCGCGCCCACGCCGGCGGGAAATTCCCGGAAGGCGTGACGGCATTCCGCGCGGAGATGGCGGTGCACGGCCGCTTCGGCAAGCCCTGCCCGGTGTGCGGCACGGCGGTGCAGCGCATCCGCTACGCCGAGAACGAGACTAACTACTGCCCGAGGTGCCAGACCGGCGGCAGGCTGCTGGCCGACCGCGCACTGTCGCGGCTGCTCAAGAGCGACTGGCCGAAGACGGTGGACGAACTGGAGAAGCGGTAGCCGCGGCCACCGCGGGACCCATCAACCCGGGTACTGGGCCAGGCGGCGCGAACGTTCGCCCAGGCCCTGGCAGGCCCAGATGGCGTGGTAGCGGCAAGGCCGGCGATTCTTGGGCTGGCTCGCGAACTCTTCTTCCTTGCGCATGCGCCGCGCGGTGCCGCACAGCGACTGCAGGCGGGCGCGGACCGGGCGCGGCGTCACAGCGTCTTCCCGAGGAATCGCGCGACGCAGCTGTCGCAACCGCGGAACGAGATGGCGACGCCGAGCAGCGCCAGCATCATCAGCAGGCAGGAGACGGCGGCGAAGAACGACGCGTCGGCGCGATCCCAGGCGAACTGCAGCGCCAGCACGGTGCTGACCGTCAGCGCGAGACCGGCAACCAGCAGCAGCGGCCGCTTCCAGCTCTTGACGGGTGGCGGCTCGCCGATGCTCACGAGCTGCACGACTTTGCAGTACAGGCAGCCCGGCTTGTGTTTGTGCGCGTGCATTCGAAAGGAAACCCCGGTGTAGGTGAAATTTGCCAGTAACCGGGTGCGCGCGGCGGTACCGCAGCACAGTTTTGTGTAGGAGTGCCGCAGTCGCTCAACGCAGACGGGGAATTCCCGAGGCGTCTTTCTCAAAGGAAATCCCGGCACGCGTGAAAAGGTCCGCCAGGAAATCCGCCGGATCGGAGACTCCCCGATCGAGCAGGCGCGCGATGTCGCGCGAAAGCGTCGGATTGCGGGTCGCCTGGTCGAGGGCCGCGAGCCACTCGGCGCGGTTCACGACGCCGTCCGCGCGGTTCCGATCGATGAGGTCGCGCACGAACTTGGAAAACGAGCGCCCGGAACCGGATTCCGCCACCAGGCCGAAGACTGCGCCGCAGGCATAGTAGGCGCGGTGCTCGCCGCGGTCGCGGGCCGACGCCACGCCGCGCCGCTTGGTGAGCTTGATGCAATCCTCGACGGCGTGGTTGAGTTCGGCCAGCGGGTCGTACGAGGGATCCGCCTCGGCCACGGCGCGGATGGCCAGCAGGTCCGCGCCGCCTTCGGTGATCCAGGCTTCGCGCGCGTATTCGTACGCCACCGTCTGCCCCAGCCAGAAATGCGCCGCTTCGTGCGCGATGAACCAGAGGCCCTGCTGGCGCTGCTGCGGGTTTTCCTCGAGCACGCCGGAGCCTTCGTAGGTCATGACGATCATTCCGCGCAGCACGCTGCCGCTGCGCGAAAACACGCCGGGCGTCGCACCGGCCCAGCTCACCATCAGCGTGGGCTTGAGATCGCCCAGCCGCCCGAGGTCCTGAGCGTAGCGACCGAGCAGCGCGGGAACGGCGCTGGTCAGCGAGGCCTGGATCCACGCGGGCAGTTGCGGATCGAGAATGCCGATGAGGTCGGGCGTCTCGATGGCGCGCGTGGTGCCGAAGAATGCATACGTGTCCGCCTGCCGCGTCTCGGCCACGGCCGCGCGCTTGCCTTCGAGCAGCACCTGGCCTGCGCTGTCGCGGAACGCATAGGTGAGCTCGGCGGCCGGCACCATCTGGTTGTTGAGATCGCTGGGCAGCTTGCCGACGGCTGACGCGGATTCCATCGGGAAGCACTCGAACTGCGCCACGTGCAGCGCCACCGAGCCGTCGGTGAATACCAAAGCAGGCGGGTAGTCGGCCTGCAGCCGGTCGCGCACCGGCTTGAACTGGACCACGACCTGCTGCGGTACCTTGCCGAAGTTCGCGTCCAGCGTGTCGTAGGACCCGCGGCGCTGCAGGCGCACGCCGCGCGTGACGATGGTCCAGCTCCCGCTGCGCCAGGGCCGCGGGTTTTCCCCCGTCAGCGCCGAATGCGGGAACACCCACACCGGGGAGACGCGGTCGAAAGTGTAGGTCGCCTGCCAGTCGTCGCCGTGGCGGGAGATTTCGACGCGCACCTGCGCCGCGCCGGACGGGGCGGCGGGAGTTTCCGCGTGCAACTGCGCGCTGGACAGCAGCGCGAAGCACACGCCGAGTCGCAGGCTGCGCCGGAAGAAATCAGGTGCCCGAAGGAGGGGCGCCCGCTTCACGCGATGAAGATGGTCGCGGGCTGTTCGAGCAGGTCCTTCAGCGCCTGGATCATCAATGCGCAGTCGTAGCCATCGACGAAGCGGTGATCGAACGACGACGACAGGTTCATCATCAGGCGCACGCAGATCTGTCCATCCACGACCACGGCGCGTTCGATGGCCTTGTTGATGCCGATGATGGACACCTCGGGCATGTTGATCATCGGCGTCGAGGCGATGCCGCCTAACTTCCCGAGGCTGGTCACGGTGATGGTGGAGCCCGTCAGCTCCTCGCGCGGCGACTTGTTGGCGCGCGCGGCCTCGGAAACCCGGCGGATCTCCGCGGCGAGATCGTGCAGCGCGCGTGATTCGGCGTTGCGCACCACCGGCACCTTGAGGCCCTGCGGCGTCTGCGTGGCGATGCCGACGTGCACCGCCTTGTGCTTCACCAGCACGCCACGCGCCGAGTCGTACAGCGCGTTGCATTGCGGGAATTTCTCCAGCACGCGCGTGAGCGCCGAGACGATGAACGGCAGGAAGGTGAGCGGCGGCGCGGCCGGCGGCCGGCGATCGTTGAGATGCTTGCGCAGCGCCTCGAGCCGCGTGAGATCGACTTCCTCGACGTACGAGTACTGCGGAATGCTCTTGGCCGACTCGGTGAGGCGTTCGGCGATGACGCGGCGCAGGCCGATGATCTTCACTTCCTCGATGCCGTTGCGCACGTCGCGCGTGGCGTTGGCGCGCGCGTTCATCGAGGGCGGCGCGTCGCGCGCGGCGCCGGCGGCCAGCGCGGAATCGATGTCGCCGGGCGCGATGCGGCCC
>JAEWBU010000099.1 GCA_023390985.1 Pseudomonadota bacterium | reverse complement strand
AGCTCGAACAGCGTATCCAGGTCGTGCGTCACCATGATCACGGTGAGCGCGAGGTCGCGGTGCAGCGCGCGCAGCAGCGAGACGAAGCCGTCGGAGCTGTCCGGGTCCAGGCCCGCGGTGGGCTCGTCCAGCAGCAGCAGCGGCGGGTCCATGATGAGCGCGCGGGCCAACGCCACCCGCTTGATCATGCCGCCCGAGAGGTCGGCCGGCATCTTGGAAGCATCCTCGGGCTTGAGGCCCACCATCTGCAGCTTGACCATCGCGGCCTCGAGCACCAGCTCGCGCGGCAAGGTTCGCAACTCGCGCAGCGGGAACGCGATGTTCTGCAGCACGGTGAACGCGGAGAACAGCGCGCCGTGCTGGAACAGCATGCCCACGCGGCTGGCGGCGCCGCGCTGGCCCATCTCGGACACCGGCTGGCCGAGCACGCGGATCTCGCCCGCCGCCGGCCGCTCCAGGCCGAGGATCTGCCGCAGCAGCACCGTCTTGCCGGTGCCCGATCCGCCGACCAGCGACACCACCTCGCCGCGCTTCACGTCGAAGTCCAGGTTGTCGTGGACCACGAAGGTGCGGCCGGGCAGCTCGAACGCGGTGCGCAGCCCGCGGATGCCGACCATGGTGTCGTCGCGCATCAGAACCCCACCTCCTGGAACGCGACCGCGAACAGCGCGTCCACCAGGATCACCACCGTGATCGCCGTGACCACCGACGCGGTGGTGCCCCGGCCCAGGCTCTGCGTGTTGGGCTCCACCTGCAGGCCGTAATGGCAACCGATCAATGCGATCAGCAGGCCGAACACCACCGACTTGGACGTGGCCAGGATCAGGCTGCCCAGCTGCACGGCATCGGGCAGCGCGCGCAGGAAGTAGGTGGGCGTGATGCCCAGCGAGATGTCGGCGGCCAGCATGCCGCCCGCCAGCGCGCACAGCGTGGTCCACACGCTCACCAGCGGCATCGCGATGGCCAGCGCCATCGCGCGCGGCAGGACGAGGCGGAAGCTGTGCGAGATGCCCATCACGCTCATCGCGTCCAGCTCATCGGTGACGCGCATCACGCCGATCTGCGCGGTGATCGACGAGCCCGATCGGCCCGCCACCAGGATGGCCGCGAGCATGGGACCGAGCTCGCGGATCAGCGCCACGCCCAGGATGTTGACGATGTACGCGTCGGCGCCGAACTGCCGCAGCTGCTTGGCGGTGAGGTAGGCCAGCACCACGCCGATCAGGAAGCCGACCAGCGCGGTGATCGGCAGCGCGGTGGCGCCGATGGTGTACAGGTGGCCGGAGAAGTCGCGCCACGGGCCCTCCTGCGGCGCGCGCGCCAGGCGCAGCGTGTTGATGGCGAGCTGGCCGGTGAGCCGCACGAACTCGCGCAGCTGCATCGCGGCGGACAGCACGCCCTCGCCCAGCGCGAGATAACGCCCGCGCCAGCCGAGCGGCGGGCGGCGCGGCGGCTCGCTGCTGAACTGCTCGACCCGCTCGAGCACGGCGCTCTGCGCCGGCAGCAACTCCAGCCGCTGCGGCCGCTGGCGACCCCAGTGGTCCCACAGCAGCTGGGCGCCGACGTGATCGAGCTGGTCGGCGCGGCGCAGGTCCCAGGCGGCGTTTGAACTCGAGCGCGCGAGCGCCGCGCGCAGCTGGTCCAGCAGGCCGGGCCGGGCGAGTTGCGCCGCGGTCCACTGGCCCAGCACCTGGGCGGCCTGCGCTCCGCCCTCGGCGGAGGTCTCCAGGCGGGGCGTCGAGGGTTCCTGCATGACCTTGTAAGAACTTGCAATGCTAATCGGGGTGCCCTCTCCGGCGGGGTCGTCGTAACTGAACGATTGGCGACCCTTTCTGGCGCGGCTTAGACTGGCAGGTCCGAGACCTCGCCAGAACCGAGACCATGAACGCACCCGATTCCACCCGCACCGCCGGCGCCGTCAGCTCGATCGACCACTGGATCGACGGCCGCGTGGCGCCCGGCCAGAGCGGCCGCAGCGCCGACGTCTTCAATCCCGCGACCGGCGGCGTCACCGGCAAGGTGGCGTTGGCCACCAGCGCCGAAGTGGCGAAAGCGGTGGCCAGCGCCAAGGCCGCCTTCCCGGCCTGGGCCGACACGCCGCCGATCCGCCGCGCGCGCGTGATGTTCAAGTTCCTGGAGCTGCTCAACAAGCACCGCGACGAACTGGCCCACGCGATCACGGCGGAACACGGCAAGGTCTTCACCGACGCGCAGGGCGAGGTCACGCGCGGCATCGACATCGTCGAGTTCGCCTGCGGCATCCCGCAGCTGCTCAAGGGCCAGTACACCGACCAGGTCTCCACCGGCATCGACAACTGGACGATGCGCCAGCCGCTGGGCGTGGTGGCGGGCATCACGCCGTTCAACTTCCCGGTGATGGTGCCGATGTGGATGTACCCGGTGGCGATCGCGGCCGGCAACTGCTTCGTGCTCAAGCCCAGCCCGCTGGACCCGACGCCGTCGCTGATGATGGCGCGCCTCTTGAAGGAAGCGGGCCTGCCGGACGGCGTGTTCAGCGTGGTGCAGGGTGACAAGGACGCGGTCGACGCGCTGCTCGAGCACCCGGACGTGAAGGCGATCTCCTTCGTCGGTTCCACCACCATCGCTCAGAAGATCTACGAGACCGGCGCGCGCCACGGCAAGCGCGTGCAGGCGCTGGGCGGTGCCAAGAACCACATGGTGGTGATGCCCGACGCCGACCTCGACCAGGCGGTGGACGCCCTCATCGGCTCGGCCTTCGGTTCGGCCGGCGAGCGTTGCATGGCGATCTCTCTCGGCGTGCTGGTGGGCGAGGCGGCCGACAAGATCCTGCCGATGCTGGCCGAGCGTACGAAGCAGCTGAAGATCAGGAACGGCGTCGAGCTCGACGCCGAGATGGGGCCGATCGTCAGCAAGGTGGCGCAGGAGCGCATCGCCGGCTACATCGGCCACGGCGTCGGCGAAGGCGCCAAACTCGTCGTGGACGGCCGTTCGTTCCAGGCGGCCAAGGCCGGCGCCGGTTGCGACAACGGCTTCTGGATCGGCGGCACGCTGTTCGACAACGTCACGCCCGAGATGAAGATCTACAAGGAAGAGATCTTCGGACCGGTGCTGGGCTGCGTGCGCGTGAAGGACCTCGCGGGCGCGGTGGAGCTGATCAACTCGCACGAGTACGGCAACGGCGTCTCGCTGTTCACGCGCGACGGCAACACCGCGCGCGAGTTCTCGCGGCGCGTGCAGGTCGGCATGGTGGGCGTGAACGTGCCGATCCCGGTGCCGATGGCGTGGCACGGTTTCGGCGGCTGGAAGAAGAGCCTGTTCGGCGACATGCACGCCTACGGCGAAGAGGGCGTGCGCTTCTATACCAAGCAGAAGTCCATCATGCAGCGCTGGCCGGAGTCGATCGGCAAGGGCGCTGAATTCGTGATGCCGACGGCGAAGTAATCGCCGCGACGGGGGCGGCGCCTCCCGCGCCGCGCGAGGAGGAGACAAGAAGCGGTGAACGAAACCGAGTTCGACTACATCATCATCGGCGCGGGCACGGCGGGCTGCCTGCTGGCCAACCGGCTGTCGGCGGACAAGAGCAAGCGGGTGCTGCTCATCGAAGCGGGCCGGCGCGACGACTACCACTGGATCCACATCCCGGTCGGCTACCTGTACTGCATCGGCAATCCGCGCACCGACTGGCTCTACAAGACCGAACCCGACGCCGGCCTCAACGGCCGGCAACTGCGCTATCCGCGCGGCAAGACGCTGGGCGGCTGCTCCAGCATCAACGGGATGATCTACATGCGCGGCCAGGCGCGCGACTACGACCAGTGGGCCGACATCACCGGCGACGCCGGCTGGCGCTGGGACCAGAGCCTGCCGTTCTTCAAGAAGCACGAGGACTACTACAAGGGCGCCGACGCGGTGCACGGCGAAGGCGGCGAATGGCGGGTGGAGCGCCAGCGTCTGCGCTGGGACGTGCTGGACGCGTTCGCGCAGGCGGCGCAGCAGGCCGGCATCCCGCACAGCGAGGACTTCAACCGCGGCGACAACGAAGGCGTGGGCTACTTCCAGGTCAACCAGAAGAACGGCTGGCGCTGGAACACGGCCAAGGCCTTCCTGCGGCCGATCTGCTACGGCCGGCCCAACTTCGAGATGTGGACGAACGCGCACGTCAAGCGACTGCGCCTGGCGCGCGGCGCCAACGGCGAGCTGCGCTGCGAAGGCGCCGAGGTCTGGACCGGCAACGAGCTGGTGCAGGCGCGCGCGACCAGGCAGGTGCTCGTGTGCGCGGGCAGCATCGGCTCGCCGCAGCTGCTGCAGCTGTCCGGCATAGGCCCGGGGGCGCTGCTGCGGCAGCACGGCATCGAGGTGCTGCACGACCTGCCCGGCGTGGGCGAGAACCTGCAGGACCACCTGCAGATCCGCGCGGTGTTCAAGGTCCAGGGCGTGACCACGCTCAACACGCTGGCCAACAGCTGGCACGGCAAGGCACGCATCGGGCTGCAGTACCTGCTGATGCGGAGCGGCCCGATGAGCATGGCGCCGTCGCAGCTGGGTGCATTCACGCGCAGCTCGCCGGACCAGGCGCATCCGAACCTCGAGTACCACGTGCAGCCGCTCAGCCTGGACGCCTTCGGCGAGCCGCTGCATCCCTTCCCCGCGTTCACGGCGAGCGTGTGCAACCTGAATCCGACCAGCCGCGGCTTCGTGCGCATCCGCAGCCCGCGGTTCGAGGACGCGCCCGCGATCGCACCCAACTACCTGAGCACGCCCGAGGACCGGCAGGTCGCGGCCGACTCGCTGCGCCTGACGCGCCGCATCTGCGCGCAGCCCGCGCTGGCGAAGTACAAGCCCGAGGAATGGAAGCCCGGCACGCAGTACCAGAGCGACGACGAGCTCGCGCGGCTGGCCGGCGACATCGCCACGACCATCTTCCATCCGGTGGGCACCACGCGCATGGGCCGCGACGACGATCCGATGGCGGTGCTGGATTCACGCATGCGCGTGCGCGGCGTGGCGGGCTTGCGGGTGGTGGACGCGGGCGCGATGCCCACGATCACCAGCGGCAACACCAACTCACCGACGCTGATGATGGCCGAGCGCGCGGCCGAGTGGGTGCTGCAGGAAGGCTAGAAGCGGCGGCCGACGCGCAGCGTCAGGTCGCGCATGGCCAGCTCCGGCTGGTGCACCGTGGTGCCGGCCATGGGCACGCCGCCGCGCGACACGCCCACGGACTTGCTGGCCGGCTGCCACAGGCCCGACCACTCCAGGCCCCATTCCCACGGCGAGTCCGCTTGCGAGGCGAGCACGCGCACGGTCAGCATGCGCTTGCGCGCGGCCTCGAAGTGGGTCTTGTCCAGGAGGCCGTGGAAATCCACGTCCAGCCGATGCCACACGCTGGTGCGGGCTTCGGCTTCCACATGCGCCTTCCAGCGCGCGAGGGGCGCGAACGCGGGGCTGCGCCAGCGCACGCCCAGCAGCGCCGCCGAGGACTCCTCGTCCAGGCCGCCCGCGATCGGCGTGCTGTAGATCATCCGGCGGTTGGCCAGCACGCCGAGCGTGAGCCAGCCTTCGCCCCACGCGGCGGGCGCGTGCGGACGCCACATCAGGTCGGCGCCGGCCTCGGCCTGGCGGGTGGTGGTGGTGAGCGGCACGCCGGCCTGGGTCTGGCCGTCGTAGTCGAGGTGCGCGACCCCCAGCTGCGCGCGCAGGCCCAATGCCTGGCCGTCGGCGAGCGGACGCACGGCCTGCAGTTGCAGGTGCGCCATCGGGCCGCGTTCGGTCAGGAGGTTGGCGCCGGAGGGCGTGCGTTCGACCAGCTTGCGATGCGAGAGCGAGGCGGTCCCGGTGAACTCCACCGGCGCGTCCTGCGCCTGCGCAGGCAGCAGGGCGGCGGCCAGGGCCGCGAACACCAGGGAACGCAGCGCGGCGGGAAGGGAGAACGTGTTGTCGGTGGGCCGCCGCGGACTGGCTTGCATGAACGCCTGTTGTAGGAACGGCCCTCTACGGGCCGCGACCCACTATATAGCAACGCGCCCCGCCGAAGGCGCGCCCGCTGTCAGCGGATGCCGCCCACGTAGCGAGGCGCCAACGCCTCGGAGCCTTGCGATGGCCCTTTCGAGCCAGTGGCGCGCGGCGCGCCCACTGCCTGTTCGAGCTTGTCGGCCCATTCGGCCAGTTCCGCGTGGCCGTCCTCGCGCGCCTTCTCGCGCGCGAAGCGGGCGATCTCCGCCGCGTACTCCAGGTTGCCGGCCATCCACTCGGTGTCGGTCACCCGCCCGGTCCTGCGCCGGAGCAGGACGTGCAGGTGCGCGGCGATCGCGAGTCGTTCACTGTCGAGCATGAAAGCGCTCCTTCGATGGGGATCAAGCCATGGTCAGCCGCCCAGGCGTTCGCGGTGCTGCGCGATGTCCAGGCCGGTGCTTTCGCTCTGTTCGTCGACCCTGAGGCCGATCAGCCACTGCGTGAACAGGAGCAGTCCCGCCGTCATCGCCAGGCTGTAGGCGAACACGGCGCCGGCGCCCATCGCCTGCACCAGCACGTCGCCCTGCACGCCGGAGATGGGCTTGCTCGCGAGCAGGCCGGTGAGCAGCGCACCGACGATGCCGCCGATGCCGTGCACGCCGAACACGTCGAGCGAGTCGTCGGCGCCCAGCAGGCGCTTCAGGCCCGTGGCGCCCCAGTAGCAGGCCATGCCGGCCAGCGCGCCGATCAGCAGCGCGGACGTGGGCGTGAGGAAGCCGGCGGCGGGCGTGATGGCCACGAGCCCCGCGACGATGCCGGAGCACAGCCCCAGCAGCGACGGACGGCCGCGCATCAGCCACTCGGCCAGCATCCACGACATCGCGCCCGCAGCCGCGGCCACGTGCGTCACCAGCATGGCCAGGCCCGCGCGGCCATCGGCGGCGATCGCCGAACCCGCGTTGAAGCCGAACCAGCCGACCCACAGCAGGCCGGCACCGGCCATGGTCAGCGCCAGGCTGTACGGCTCGAAGGCCTGGCGCCCGTAGCCGCGCCGCGGTCCGACGAACCACGCACAGGCCAGGCCCGCGGCGCCGGCGTTGATGTGCACCACCGCGCCGCCCGCGAAGTCGAGCGCACCCATTTGCGCCAGCCAGCCGCCCGGCTCCCAGACCCAGTGCGCGATCGGCGCATAGACCACGAGCGTCCACAGTCCGATGAAGAACAGCATCGCCGAAAACCGCATGCGCTCCACGATGGCCCCCACCACCAGCGCCGCGGTGATGACCGCGAAGGTCAGCTGGAACATCGCGAACACCGACTCGGGCACGTTGGGCGCGAGATGGCTCACCATCACCTTGCCCGCCTGCTTCAGGTAGTCGAAGCCTTCGAATCCCATCCGGCTGCCGTTGCCGATCCAGGGGGTGTTCGGCGTGAAGGCGAGCGAGTAGCCGAGGGCGAACCACAGGAGGCTGACCAGCGCGGCGATCGCGACCACGCTGGCCATGGTGTTGAGCACGCTCTTGCGCCGGACCATGCCGGCGTAGAACAGCGCCAGGCCCGGCAAGGTCATCAGCAGGACCAGCGCCGTCGACGTCAGCATCCAGGCGGTGTCGGCGCCGCTGAGCGTGTCCTGCGCGACGAGCGAAGGCCCGGTGGGCGCCTGCGCCTGCGCGAGGCCGGCGCAAAGGAACAGGGCGGCCGGCGCGCCCCACGAAGCCATCTTGTTTGTCGTGATCCGCATTGGCATGCAAACGCATAACACATGCCAGCTGAGCCAGGAGCGCGCCGCACAGCCAGCGCGCCCCGACTTGGACCGGGAAAATCCCGATGCACTGCGGGGGTGCGCAAGCCTACAGTCCCATCACTCGCAGCGGACACGTTCCGCGAAGGGCGAGGGGCCGAGGAGACAATAGAGAACACCACAACGATCGCTAATGCATCGAAGATGCGTTCCAAGGGCGCCGGCTCACCCCGGCGCCCTTTGTTTTTGGCGCGTTCGGGAAGCTCATCCGCGGATGAGAAAATCGGCCCAATGGATTTGTTGTGGATGGCGCTGGCCTCGCTGCTGGCCGGTTTCGTGGATGCCATCGTGGGTGGCGGCGGCCTGATCCTGGTGCCCGCGCTCTTCGCCATCCTCCCCCATACGCACCCGGCCACCCTCTTCGGCATCAACAAGAGCGCCTCGATCTGGGGCACCTCCGTCGCCGCGATCCAGTTCAGCCGTCGCGTCACGCTGCACTGGCATGCGATGGTCCCCGCCGCCGCGTGCGGCCTGATCGGCGCGTTCACGGGCGCCTGGGCCGTCACCGTCGTCTCGCCCGGGTTCCTGCGCAAGCTGCTGCCGTTCGTGCTGGTGGCGGTGCTGGTCTACACCTTCGTGAAGAAGAACCTGGGGCAGCACCACGCGCCGGCGCTGGCGCCGCGCGCCGAGGCGATCGCCGCCGGCGCCATCGGCCTGGTCCTGGGCTTCTACGACGGCTTCTTCGGACCCGGCACCGGCAGCTTCCTGGTGTTCCTGTTCGTGCGCTGGCTGGGCTACGACTTCCTGCATGCATCGGCCTCGGCCAAGCTGGTCAATACCGCCACCAACCTCGCGGCGCTGAGCCTGTTCGCCTGGAAAGGCCACGTGTGGTGGCACTACGCGATCGCGCTGGCGGTGGCCAACGTCGCCGGCAGCCTGCTCGGCACGCGCCTGGCGCTTCGCCATGGCGCCGGCTTCGTGCGCGTGATGTTCCTGCTGGTGGTGACGGCGCTCATCTGCAAGACCGGCTACGACGCGTTCCTGCGCTGAGCCGTTCGCCCGCTCCGATAATCGGGCGATGGACGACATCGTTCGCCAGGCCATCGCCAAGTGGCCCAACGTGCCGCACTGCTACGGCTGGCTCGGGCTGGATGCGCGCGGCGCCTGGTACATGCGCGACGACCACGTGCAGGCCGCCGGGCCCTTCCCGCAGTCGCGCGGCGCGGTGCTGCGGCATGCCAAGCTGATCGAGTTCATCCACCGCAACTACGAGCGCGACGAGGCCGGCTGCTGGTTCTTCCAGAACGGACCGCAGCGCGTCTACGTGGAGCTGGAAGCCGCGCCCTGGGTCCTGCGGCTTTCCGGCGACGGCCAGGTGGAGACGCACACCCAGCGGACGGTGCAGGTGCGCGGCAGCCTGGTCGATGAGCAGGGGCGCCTCTTCGCCGACACCGACGCCGGCCTGGGCCTGGTGCACACGCTGGACATGCACGTGGCGGGCGAATGGGTGGAAGCGGGCCGCTGGCGGCCCGAAACCGTGGCTTCGCAGGAGCTGCCGGAGCGTTTCGGCTTCGTCACCAGCCCCGCCCACAAAAAAGCCGGTCAGTGACCGGCTTCTTCTTCTGAGCGCGCAAGGCTTACTTGGACGCGCCGACCATGTATTCGACGGCCGCGCGCACGTCGGCGTCGGAAGCGGAGGTGCCGCCCTTGGGAGGCATCGCGCCCTTGCCCTTGATGGCCGACTGCACCAGCGCCGGCACGCCTTGCGCGACTCGCGGCGCCCAGGCGGCCTTGTCGCCCAGCTTGGGGGCACCGGCCACGCCCGCGGCGTGGCAGGCCATGCAGGCCTGCTTGTAGAGCGCTTCGCCGTTGCCGGAGGCGGCCACCTGCGTGGCAGGCGCGGCCGGAGCGGCAGCGGCGGCGGGAGCGGCGGCGGGAGCC
>JAEWBU010000276.1 GCA_023390985.1 Pseudomonadota bacterium | reverse complement strand
ATGCTGGTCCTCGGTGCCGGTCCCGGCGGCTACTCCGCCGCCTTCCGCGCCGCCGACCTCGGCATGAAGGTGGTGCTGGTCGAGCGCTACGCCACGCTGGGTGGCGTCTGCCTGAACGTGGGCTGCATCCCCTCCAAGGCGCTGCTGCACGTCGCGGCCGTGATGGACGAGGTCAATCACTTCGCCGACCTGGGCGTGAGCTACGGCAAGCCGACCATCGACCGCGCGAAGCTCAAGGCCCACAAGGACAAGGTCACCGGCAAGCTCACCGGCGGGCTCGCGTCGATGGCCAAGATGCGCAAGGTGACGGTGGTGCGCGGCAACGGCACCTTCGTCGACCCGCATCACCTGCAGGTCGAAGAAACCACGGGGCAGGGCAAGGACACCACCGGCAGGAAGCAGGTGATCCGCTTCAGGAACGCGATCATCGCCGCCGGCTCGCAGGCCGTGTCGCTGCCCTTCATGCCCAAGGACCCGCGCGTGGTGGACTCCACCGGCGCGCTGGAACTCGCGACCGATCCCAAGCGCATGCTCATTCTGGGCGGCGGCATCATCGGCCTGGAAATGGGCACGGTCTATTCCACGCTGGGCGCTCGCCTCGACGTGGTGGAAATGCTCGACGGCCTGATGCAGGGCGCCGACCGCGACCTGGTGCGGGTGTGGCAGAAGATGAACGCGCCGCGCTTCGACAACATCATGTTGAAGACCAAGACGGTGGGCGCCGAAGCCACCAATGACGGCATCCTGGTGCGCTTCGAAGGCGAGCAGGCCCCCAAGGAGCCGCAGTTGTACGACCTGGTGCTGCAGGCCGTGGGCCGCAGCCCCAACGGCAAGAAGATCGGCGCCGAGAAGGCCGGCGTCATCGTCGGCGAGCGCGGCTTCATCCCGGTCGACATCCAGATGCGCACCAACGTGCCGCACATCTTCGCCATCGGCGACATCGTCGGCCAGCCGATGCTGGCCCACAAGGCGGTGCACGAGGCGCACGTGGCGGCGGAAGCCGCGGCGGGCGAAAAGAGCACCTTCAACGCCCGCGTGATCCCGAGCGTGGCCTACACCGATCCGGAAGTCGCCTGGGTCGGCCTGACCGAAGAGCAGGCCAAGGCGCAGGGCATCGCCATCAAGAAGGGCCACTTCCCCTGGTCGGCATCGGGCCGCGCCATCGCGAACACGCGCGACGAGGGCTTCACCAAGCTGCTGTTCGACGCGCAGACCCATCGCATCGTGGGCGGCGGCATCGTCGGCACGCATGCCGGCGACCTGATCAGCGAGGTGGCCCTGGCCATCGAGATGGGCGCCGACGAGGTGGACATCGGCAAGACCATCCATCCGCACCCCACGCTGGGCGAGAGCATCGGCATGGCCGCCGAGATCGCGCACGGCACCTGCACGGACGTGCCGCCGCAGCGGCGCTGATCAACGGGTCGGAAGGTCAGGGCGCCGGGCTGGCGCCGGCGGCGGGCGCAGCCTGCTGCTGCGTCACCAGCACCCGGCGCGCGCCGTCGAAGCGGCGCTGCCAGTAGCTGCCGTTCATGTCTTCCACCCGCACCTGGGCGCCCGGCTTGGGCGAGTGTACGAACTTGCCGTCGCCGACGTAGATGCCGACGTGGCTGAAGGCGCGGCGCAGCGTGTTGAAGAACACCAGGTCGCCGGGTTGCAGATCGCGCTTGTCGATGACCTGCGTGGCCGCCGCCTGCTCGCTGGCGCGGCGGGGCAGGATCAGGCCGACGGTCTGTTCGTAGATGGCGCGCACGAAGCCGCTGCAGTCGAATCCGGTCTCGACCGAGTTGCCGCCGCGGCGATAGGGCACGCCCAGGAAGCCCATGGCGGTGACGACCAGCTCGGCGGTGGTGTCGGTGATGCGCTCGCCGACTTGGCCCAGGCGCTGCACCAAGCCTTTCTCGACCGGTTTTTCGGCGGGCTTTTCGGCCACTTTCTCGGCCAGTTTCTCGACCACTCTCTCGGCCATGAAACGACTGAAATCACCTTCGGCAGTGGCAGGCTGCGCCTGGGCCGGGAGAACACCGGACACAACCAGCGCAATACTGAAGAGCCACTTCGACATGGCGCGCAGCGTAAGTGTGGCGATACGTGAAGTCAAGTAAGGTTTTGACTGTAACTCGTTCATACTGCTGCGGAATCCGGCTGGCCCGTTCGAGCCAGACTGGGCCGGCCGCTCGAATTTCAGGAGATCGATCGATGCGTTCGCAGAGTCTGGTTCCCACCCCGTGGCGATGGGCCGCGGTGCTGCTCCTGGGCGCGTGCTGCGCAAGCGGTGCGGCCCGCGCCGAGCCTCGCACGGAGCAGATCGCGTCCGGCCTGGCCAATCCCTGGGCGGTGGCGTTCATCGACGAGGGCCGTTTCCTGGTCACCGAGCGCCCCGGCCGCATCCGCGTCGTCGAGCGCGACGGCAAGGTCGGTCCGGCGATCGGCGGCGTGCCGCAGGTCGAGGCGGGGGGGCAGGGCGGCTTGCTCGACCTGGTGCTGGATTCCGGCTTCGCCTCCAACCGAACGCTGTACTTCTGCTTCTCCGAGCCCGGCGACGGCGGCAACTCCACGGCCCTGGCCCGCGCGCGCCTGGCGCCCGACCGCTCGCGGCTGGAGGACGTGCGCGTCATCTTCAGCCAGCGGCCCAAGGTGTCGAGCCGGATGCACTTCGGCTGCCGCATCGTCGAGGCGCGCGACGGCACGCTGTTCCTGACGATGGGCGACCGCTACTCGCGCATGCAGGACGCGCAGCGCCTGGACAACCACATCGGCAAGGTGGTGCGGGTTACCAAGGACGGCGCTGCGGCTCCCGGCAACCCGTTCGGGCAGCGCGCCGGCGCCTTGCCCGAGATCTGGAGCTACGGCCATCGCAACTCGCAAGGCGCCGCGCTGGCGCCCAACGGCCGCTTCTGGATGCACGAACATGGCCCGCAGGGTGGCGACGAGCTCAACCTGCCGGAACCGGGCCGCAACTACGGCTGGCCGGTGATCACCTACGGCGAGAACTACGGTGGCGGCAAGATCGGCGAGGGCATCACCGAACGCCAGGGGATGGAGCAACCGCTGCACTACTGGGTGCCCTCGATCGCGCCTTCCGGCATGGTGTTCCTCGGCAGCGATCGCTACGGCGCGGACTGGAAGGGCAATCTCTTCCTGGGATCGCTGAAGTTCAGCTACCTGGCGCGGCTGGAGATGGCCGACGGCAAGGTGCTGCGCGAGCACCGGCTGTTCCAGGGCGTGGGCCGGGTGCGCGACGTGCGCCAGGGACCGGACGGGCTGCTGTACCTCTTGACCGACAGCTCCGACGGCAAGCTGCTGCGCGTGGCGCCCTGAGCGGTCAGGGCTTGACCAGTCCCTTGCGCACCGCGTAGCGCGTGAGGCTCGCGATGTCGTTCAGCTTCAGGCGCTCCATGATGCGGGCGCGGTGCACGTCGACCGTCTTGGACGACAGGCCCAGGTCGAACGCGATCTCCTTGGATGCCTTGCCCTGGGCGATCAGCTTCAGGATCTCCAGCTGGCGCTCGGTCAGCTCGTCGCTGGCGCTGGGCTCGGACGGCTGCAGCAGCCGCTGAGCGATCACCGGGCTGAAGTACGTGCCGGTGGCCATCACGCTGCGAATGGACTGCTCCAGCTCGAACGGGGGCGCGTCCTTCATCAGGTAGCCGCAAGCGCCATTGGCGACGGCGCGCTTGACGAAATCGACCGTGTCGTACATCGACAGCACCAGCACGCGCACCTCGGGCATGCGGGCATGGATCTCGGCGATGGCGGCGATGCCGTCCATGCCGGGCATGGAGATGTCGGTCATCACGACGTCGGGCGCGAGCGATTCGACCAGCGTGACCAGCTCGCGGCCGTCGCGGGCTTCGGCCACCACGTCCACGCCCTCGACCATGCTCAGCAGGGCCTTGATGCCGGAGCGCACCAGGTCGTGGTCGTCGGCCAGCACGACCCGGATGGTGGCGGCGGCAACGGAATTCTTCATCTTTCCCTCTTGAAACCTCAAAGCACGGCTCGCAATGCGACACCGGCGCCGGGACGCGTGCGTATCAGCAGGCGGCCTCCGGCCAGTTCGGTGCGCTCGATCATGCCGTACAGCCCGACATTCCGCTCGCTCGGCGCGCCGGTAAGCAGCGCTTGCTTGTCGAATCCCACACCGTCGTCAACGACGAGCAACCCGATGCGGCCTTGCGGCAGGAATCGCAGGCGCACCTGGATCTGCGCGGCCTTGGAGTGACGCACCGCGTTGGTCAGCGCCTCCTGCACCAGCCGCACGATCACCGAAGCGTTCTCTCCCAGCGTCTTGGGCTCCTGGCCGCGCGACGTGACCTTGAAGCCCAGTCCCGCCGGCTCGGCGGTGCGCTGCACGGCGGTCTGCACCGCCGCCACCAGGCCCAGCAGGTCGAGCTGCGCCGGCCGCAGCGAGAACGACAGCGTCTTGAGCTGCTCGATCGCGCCCTGCGCCAGCTCCATCGCGGTCTCGGTGTGGTTGCGCGCCGCCTGGTCGTCCGCGGACCGCTTGGCCGCGTGCAGGTGGATCAGCATGCCGGTCAGCGTCTGCCCGAGGTGGTCGTGCAGTTCGCGCGAGATCAGGGTGCGTTCGCGCTCCTGCGCCACCACCAGCCGGGCCGACAGTTTCTTCAGGCGCCGGTAGGCGGCTTCCAGCTCGCGGGCCATTCGCTCCTGCTCGGCCGCGCGGCGGCGCTCGGCCATCACGCGCTCGATGATCTGCGGCAGCGTGCCCAGCTTGTCCTTGGTGACGTAGTCCTTGGCGCCGCAGCGCAGCACGTGCACTGCCGCCTCTTCGCCGATCGCACGCGTCACCACCACCAGCGGGGTGGGGGAGCGGCGGGCCATCAGGATCTGCAGCGCCGCGTACGGCGAGAACCGCGGCATGTTGAAGTCGCACAGGATGGCGTCGTAGTCCTGCTGCAAGGCCTGCGCGAAGGCGGTGGCGTCGTCCACCCGGTGCAGCTCGTAGCGCCGCTGCGGGTCGGCGCGCTCCAGCGCGATGCCCATCAGCTCGACGTCGTCCGGGTTGTCCTCCACGCACAGCAACTTCACGGGCGCGCTTTCGGCGGGAGGGGGGGCTTCCATGGATGAGCAGCGATGGGGGGCGCGGGAAGTTTACCGTCGCGGCCTGCGTCATCCGTCGGTCCCCCGGGTGCTCGACGGTAGGCAAATTCCCTAGTGAGGCGTCTGCATCCTTCTTAGCGACAGCCTCAGGCAGAAAGTCATATTCGCGCCGTGGCCGGGCAGGGAAGGAAAACCAGGCCATGCAGGACGTGGTGGAGCAGCGACAGCGTGCAGGCAGCGTGGGACGGACGCCGGGGGGCGGACGAAGACGATGCCGGCGGGCTGGAGCTCCCACCGCGCCTTCCTGACCCTACCGCGGCGGGATAATCGGGCGCCTCCAAGGATCGCCCCGAATGCTGCTGCAACCCGAAGAATCGCAACTCGTGCTGGTCGACTACCAGCAGCGCCTGATGCCCGCCATCCACGAGGGCCAGGCCGTGCTTGCCAACGCGCTGCGCCTGGCGCAGGCCGCGCGGCTGCTCGACGTGCCCTGCTGGGGCACCGAGGAGAACCCGCAGGGCCTGGGCCCGCTCGATCCGTCGCTGGTGCCGCACATCCAGAAAGTGGTTCCCAAGATGACGTTCGCGGGCGCCGAGGACCTGATGCCGCGCCTGCGTCCGCCGGCGCGGGCGCCCCAGGGCAACGCGCGCAGCCTGCCCAAGCACCTGCAGAAGGCCGCCCCGGCGCAGGAGGAGCGCAACAGCATCGTCATCGCCGGCTGCGAGGCCCATGTCTGCCTGCTGCAGACGTCGCTGGAGCTGCTCGACCAGGAATTCGAGGTCTGGGTGGTGACCGACGCCTGCAGCTCGCGCACCGAGCGCAACCGCGACGCCGCCTTCGACCGCCTGGCCGGCGCCGGCTGCGAGCTGGTGACCACCGAGATGGTGATCTTCGAATGGCTGCGCAGCGCCGAGCATCCGCGCTTCAAGGAAGCACTCGCGCTGGTCAAGTAGCACGCCCGGGCGTCAGCGCACTGCAAGGCCGCCGACCACAATGGCTGCGGCACCCAGACAGGAGACACGCATGCGCTACGCCGACTTCCACCGCCGCTCGATCGAGCAACCGGAAGCCTTCTGGAGCGAGCAGGCCCGCCTGATCGACTGGCAGGCGCCGCCGCAGCGCGTCTGCGACGACAGCCGCCCGCCTTTCGCGCGGTGGTTCGTCGGCGGCACCACCAACCTGTGCCACAACGCGGTCGACCGGCACCTGAAGGACCGCGCCGACCAGTCCGCGCTGATCTGGGTGTCCACCGAAACGGACCAGGAGCGCGTCTACACCTTCCGCGAGTTGCATGCCGAGGTGCAGCGCACCGCCGCCATGCTGCAGGCGCTGGGCGTGGCCAAGGGTGACCGCGTGCTGATCTAAATGCCGATGGTCCCGGAGGCGGCGTTCGCGATGCTGGCCTGCGCGCGCATCGGCGCCATCCATTCCGTGGTGTTCGGCGGCTTCGCCTCGGTGTCGCTGGCCTCGCGCATCGAGGACGCCGAGCCCAAGGTGATCGTCAGCGCCGACGGCGGCTCGCGCGCCGGCAAGGTGATCGCGTACAAGCCGCTGCTGGACGAGGCGATCCGCCTGTCGTCGCACAAGCCGCGGGCGGTGCTGCTGGCCGACCGCGGCCTGGCGCCGATGGAGCGCGTGCCCGGCCGCGACCACGACTGGGCGCCGATGCGCGAGATGCACCTGAATGCCCAGGTGCCGTGCGAGTGGCTGGACGCCACCGACATCAGCTACACGATCTACACGAGCGGCACCACCGGCCGGCCCAAGGGCGTGCAGCGCGACGTGGGCGGCTACGCGGTGGCCCTTGCCGCCAGCATGAAGCACATCTTCCAGGGCAACCCGGGCGAGACCTACTTCTCCACCAGCGACATCGGCTGGGTGGTGGGCCACAGCTACATCGTCTACGGGCCGCTGGTCGCGGGCATGGCGACCATCATGTACGAAGGCCTGCCGATCCGGCCCGATGCCGGCATCTGGTGGCAGGTGGTCGAGAAATACAAGGTGACCGTGATGTTCAGCGCGCCCACCGCCGTGCGGGTGCTGAAGAAGCAGGATCCGGCCTTCCTGAAGAAGTACGACCTGTCGTCGCTGCGCGGCCTGTTCCTGGCCGGCGAGCCGCTGGACGAGCCCACCGCGCGCTGGATCGCCGATGGCCTGGGCGTGCCCATCGTCGACAACTACTGGCAGACCGAGAGCGGCTGGCCGATCCTCACCATCGCCAACGGCATCGAGCGCCAGGCCGGCAAGTTCGGCAGTCCGGGGGTGCCGATGTACGGCTACAAGGTGAAGATCGTCCACGAGTCCACCGGCGAGGAGCTGACGGAGCCGAATGAAAAGGGCGTGGTCGTCATCGAAGGGCCGACACCGCCCGGTTTCATGCAGACCGTGTGGCGCGACGACGAGCGCTTCGTGCGCACCTACTGGGAGAGCATCCCCGGCCGGCAGGTCTACAGCACCTTCGACTGGGGCATCCGCGACGCCGACGGCTACTTCTACATCCTCGGCCGCACCGACGACGTGATCAACGTGGCCGGCCATCGGCTGGGCACGCGCGAGATCGAGGAGAGCATCTCCAGCCACCCGGGCGTGGCCGAGGTGGCCGTGGTGGGCGTGGCCGATCCGGTGAAGGGGCAGGTCGCGATGGCGTTCGCCATCCCCAAGGACTCGGCCGTGCTGGCCGAACCTGACGCCGCGCTGAAGCTCGAAGGCGACGTGATGAAGCTGGTCGACCAGCAGCTCGGCGCCGTGGCGCGGCCGGCCCGCGTGCGGTTCGTGAGCCTGCTGCCCAAGACCCGCAGCGGCAAGCTGCTGCGTCGCGCGATCCAGGCGGTGTGCGAAGGCCGCGACCCCGGCGACCTCACGACCATCGAGGA
>JAEWBU010000253.1 GCA_023390985.1 Pseudomonadota bacterium | reverse complement strand
CATGAGGGCACTGCTACAGTGCCCTCATGAGTTGGCCAGTCCTAGTCTTCGACATCGAATCCATTCCCGACGTGGCGGGCCTGCGCCTGCTGCGCGACGCGCCTGCCGAGAGCAGCGACCAGCAGGTCTACGAAGCCTGGGTCGAGGAGCGCAAGGTGAAGGGACAGAGCGACTTCGCACCGCTGCACCTGCAGCGCGTGCTGGTCATCAGCTGCGTGTTCCGCAACGCCGACGGGCTGCGCATCCATTCCTTCGTGGACCGCGACAACGCGAGCGAAGGCCGCGTCATCCAGAACTTCTACAACAGCATCGACAAGCACGTGCCCCAGCTGGTCAGCTGGAACGGCGGCGGTTTCGACCTGCCCGTGCTGCACTGGCGCGGGCTGCGCCACGGCGTGGTCGCCGACAAGTACTGGGACCTGGGCGACGACGACCGCGAGTTCAAGTGGAACAACTACATCGGCCGCTACCACATGCGGCACCTGGACCTGATGGACCTGCTGGCGATGTACCAGCCGCGCGCCACCGCGCCGATGGACGCCATGGCCAGGCTGTGCGGGTTCCCGGGCAAGCTGGGGATGGACGGCTCGCAGGTGTTCCAGGCCTACCGGGACGGCAAGCTGGAGGACATCCGCCGCTACTGCGAGACGGACGTGATGAACACGTACCTGCTGTACTGCCGCTACCAGAAGATGCGCGGCGGCCTCACCGAGGCCGAGTACGACCAGGAGATCGTGCTGGTGAAGAACTCGCTGGCCGAACTGGCCGGCGCCGAGTCGCACTGGCGCGAATACCTGGACGCGTGGCGCTGAAGAAGCGATCAGGCCGAGGGCTGCAGGATCTCGTCGTAGCCGCGGCCGCGGAATTCCAGCAGGTCGATGCCGTGGCCGAAGGGATCGGCCAGGTTGGCCATGCGGCCCCAACGTCGTTCCTGCACCGGTCGTTCCAGCGCGGCGCCCAGCTTCAGCAGGCGCTGCAAGGCCGATTCCACGTCGTCCACCACGAAGTCCAGGTGCACCGGGGTCCAGTGGCGCGCGTAGTCGCGGCGCTGAGGATGCGATTCGCCCAGGGGCGCGGTGCCCGATGGATTCGTGAGCAGGTCCAGCGCGCTGCCGGCGCCCAGCAGTTCGGCCCAGTCGTCGCCCAGACGGCGCCCCAGCCGCAGGCCCAGCCCGTCCGTGTAGAAGGCGATCGCGCGTTCGAGGTCCGGCACGTCGATGCAGATGCGGATGTCCATGGCGTCCTTTCGGTCGGGCAGGGCAGTATCGCCTGAGACAATCGGGGGATGACAGGAGAGAACGAGAGCGCTGCGCCGCAACTGCCCGAGGGCTGGCTGGCGGTCGATGCGCTGGACATTGAGGCGCAGGGCGTGGCCCGGCGCGCCGACGGCAAGGTGGTCTTCATCGACGGCGCGCTGCCGACCGAGCTGGTCAGCGCGCAGGTGACGCGGCGCAAGAACAACTGGGAGCAGGCCAAGCTCACCGAAATCCACCGCGAGTCGTCGCAACGCGTGCGGCCGCGCTGCCCGCATTTCGGATTGCACGAGGGCGCCTGCGGCGGCTGCAAGATGCAGCACCTGCATGCCTCGGCCCAGGTGGCGGTCAAGCAGCGCGTGCTGGAGGACAACCTCTGGCACCTCGCCAAGGTGAAGCCCGAGCGCGTGATGCGGCCGATCGAGGGCCCGTCGTGGAACTACCGCTGGCGCGCGCGCTTCTCGGTGCGGCACGTGCGCAAGAAGGGCACGGTGCTGGTCGGCTTCCATGAGCGCAAGAGCCGCTACGTGGCCGACATCCGGGAATGCCACGTCGTGCCGCAGCACGTCAGCGACCTCTTGCTGCCGCTGCGCGAGCTGATCGGCTCGATGGAAGCGATCGAGACCTGTCCGCAGATCGAGCTGGCCTGCGGCGACGAGGTGACGGCGCTGGTTCTGCGCCACCTGGAGCCGCTGAGCGCCGGCGATATCGCCAAGCTGCGCGCTTTCGCGAAGGCGCATCCCGGCGTGCAGTGGTGGCTGCAGCCCAAGGGGCCGGACACCGTGAAGCTGCTGGACGAGGGCGGCCCCGAGCTGGCTTATGCGCTGCCGGAGTTCGGCATCGTGATGCCGTTCCGGCCGACCGATTTCACCCAGGTCAACCCGCACATCAACCGCGTGCTGGTGCACACCGCCCTGCAACTGCTGGACGTGCAGCCGCAGGATCGCGTCATCGACTGGTTCTGCGGCCTGGGGAACTTCACGCTGCCGCTGGCCACGCGGGCGCGCGAGGTGCTGGGCATCGAGGGCAGCGAGACGCTGGTGGCGCGCTCGCGCGAGAACCTGGCGCGCAACTCGAAGGACCGGACGCTTGCGCCCACGAGTTTCGCGGCGCGCAACCTGTTCGAGATGACGCCGCAGCAGCTGGCGCAGGACGGCGTGGCGGATCGCTGGCTGGTGGATCCGCCGCGCGAGGGCGCCTTCGCGCTGGCCAAGGCGCTGGCGGACCTGCACCAGCAGCCGGAACTCGCGGCCGGCTGGAGCGCGCCGCGGCGCATCGTGTACGTCAGCTGCAACCCGGCCACGCTGGCGCGCGACGCCGGCCTGCTGGTGCACCAGGCGGGCTACCGCTGCACGGCGGCGGGGGTGGTGAACATGTTCCCGCACACCGCGCACGTGGAGAGCATCGCGGTGTTCGACCGGGCCGACTGAGCGAACCGGCTCGCCAAAAGAAAAGGGCGCCGAGAGGCGCCCTTTGTCGTTGCGGCGAGCCGCTCAGTCCGAGCTGCCGCCCAGGCCGAAGATGGCCAGCAGGCTCTGGAAGATGTTGTAGAGGCTCAGGTACACGCCCAGCGTGGCGGTGATGTAGTTGGTCTCTTCGCCGTCGCGCACGCGCTTGAGGTCGTACAGGATGAAGAACGAGAAGATGCCGATCACCAGCACCGACAGCGTGATCATCAGCGCGCTGCTTTGCAGGAACACGTTGGCGATGCCCGCCACCAGCACCAGGATGG
>JAEWBU010000112.1 GCA_023390985.1 Pseudomonadota bacterium | reverse complement strand
ATAAGGGGGCGCATGCGTCGTTGCGGCCACAGGTCAAGCCGGCCAGGCTTGACCCGCGCCCGCGCCTAGCCTGCGCCCCCTTCTCGGCCCAACGCAGGCCCGTTTCTCTGCCGCGCAGGCTCCTAGTTCTCGAACAGGCGCGCGAGCGCTTGCCTGCTCGCGTCGCCCTGCTGCAGCGCCAGCATCAGCACGATGCGCGCCTTCCAGGGCGAGAGGTCGCCGCTGAGCACCGCGCCCTGCTCCACCAGCAAGGCGGAGGAACCCGCGAAGCCGTAGCCCACTCGCGTGCCGCCGCGCGGGATGCGCGTGGACACGACGACCGGCACGCCCTGCCGCATCACGGCGACGATGGCCTCGTGCATTTCGCCGTTCACGTGCCCCGAAGCCACCGCCTCGATCACGATGCCGCGCGCGCCCGCCGACGCCGCGGCGCTCACCAGGGCGCCGTCCGCGCCCGCGTACATCGGCACGATGTCCACGCGCGGCAGCTCGGGCGAGCGCAGCGGCAGGTGCAGCCGCCGCAGCGGCGAGCGATGGAAGGTGACGCGCTCGTTGACCACCGAGCCCAGGTAGCCCCATTCGCCCGACTGGAAGGTCTCGACGTCGACGGTGTGCGACTTGGTCGCCTCGCGCGCGGCGTTCACATGCTCGTTCAGCGCCACCAGCACGCCATGCCCGCGCGCGGCGGGCGCGCGGCAGATCTTCAGCGCCGTCAGCAGGTTGCGCGGGCCGTCGAAGTCGCGCGCCGAGGCGTTGCGCTGCGCGCCGGTGACCACCAGCGGCTTGTCGCTGCGCACGGTGAGGTCGAGGAACCAGGCGGTCTCCTCCAGCGTGGCGGTGCCGTGCGAGACGACCACGCCGGCGATGTCGTCGCGCTCGAGCAGCGACTGCGCCAGCGGCGCCAGCCCCACCCATTGCTGCGGGCCGAGATGCGGCGAAGGCACGCGGCAGAAGTCGTGCACCTCGACGTCGCCGGCTTCTTCACCGACCGCCTGCAGCAGGTCCTGCCCGGACAGCACCGGCATCGCCAGGCCGGTGGCCGGGTCGATGCGCGAGACGATGGTGCCTCCGGTCGTGATCAGCGCGCAGCGCTGCGCGCGGGCCTCGGCCATCGCCCCCTCAGTCGAGCGAGAAGTTGGCGGGCTTGACCACCGCGCCCCAGGTGCGGATCTCGGAGTCCACGTACTTGCTGAAGTCCTCGGGCGTGCCGCCGACCGGGAAGCCGCCCAGCGACTCCAGCTGCTTCTTCACTTCCGGCGTCGCGAGGATGCGGTTCACCTCGGCATTGAGCTTGTCGATGATGGGCTTGGGCGTCCTGGCCGGGGCCGCCAGTCCGTTCCAGGACAGCACGTGGAAATCGGGCAGCCCGGCTTCGGCCGTGGTGGGCACATCCGGCAGTTCGGGCAGGCGCTTCGGGCTGGCCACCGCGATCGCGCGCAGCTTGCCCGACTGGATGTGCTGGCCCAGGCCCAGCGACGTCATGAAGCCGATCGCGACGTTGCCGCCCAGCAGGTCGTTGAGCGCGGGCGACGCGCCCTTGTAGGGGATGTGGACGATGTCGACGCCGCCGCGGTACTTGAGCATCTCGCCGGCCAGGTGCGGCGAGCCGCCGACGCCGGTGGAGGCGTAGTCCAGCTTGCCCGGCTGCGCCTTGGCGAGCGCCAGCAGTTCCTTCAGGTTCTTTGCCGGCACCTTGGGCCCGACCACCAGCACGCTGGGCGAAGCCATGAACTGCACGATGGGCGCGAGGTCCCGGCGCGTGTCGTAGTTCAGCTTCTTGTAGACCGACATGTTGGTGGCGTTGGCGATGGTCTCCACCAGCAGCGTGTAGCCGTCCGGCGCCGCGCGCACCACCTGCTCGGTCGCGATGTTCGAGCCGGCGCCCGGCTTGTTCTCCACGACGACCGGCTTGCCCCAGGCCTGCGACAGCTTGGTCGCGACCACACGTGCAATGATGTCCGTCGGTCCGCCCGGCGGGAAGCCGACGACGATGGTGATGGGCCGCGACGGGTAGGCGGCGGCGTCCTCCGCCGCGAAGGCGGCCTGCGTCGAGGCAAGGCCCGCCAGCATCGCGGCGAGGGCCAGGTTCACGGCCCGGCGGGTCGGCTGCTTCATGGTGTCTCCTGTGGATGTGTTCGCCGCGCAAGGCATGCGCCGGGGCGAACTTGATCAAAAATTCTAGGCGCCGCTCCCGCTGCATAAAGCCATATTTCTGCAACTGGCAATGAAGAAAAACTGATGAAGCTGTCCTTCTTCGCAACCCTCGACGCGGTGCTGCGCACCGGCAGCCTGGCGGGCGCCGCGCGCGAGATGCACGTCACGCCCAGCGCCGTCAGCATGCAGATGAAGCAGCTGGAGGCCCACTTCGGCCAGCCCCTCTTCGACCGCGCCGGGCTGTCGGTGCGGCCGCGGCCGATCGCTCTGGAGATCGCGGAGACGATGCGCGAAGCGCTGGGCCGGCTCGAGTCCCTGCGCCGCCGCACCGGCGCCCGCGTGGAAGGCCAGTTGCGGCTGGGCGTGATCGAGACCATGCAGGCCTCGCTGCTGCCGGCGTGCATGGCCTGGCTGCGCACGCACCACCCCGCGCTGCAGGTGCGGCCGGTTCGCGGGCGCTCGGTCGAGCTGCTGGAATCGGTCAAGGGCGGCGAGCTCGACGCGGCCGTCGTCGTGCAGCCGAGCACCGGCGGCTCGCAGCGGCTGCTCTGGTACCCGGTGCTCAGCAGGGAGATGGTGCTGGTGGCGCCGCACGGCGCGGCGGAGACGCGCGCACCGGCGCTGCTCAAGGCCCACGACTGGATCCGCTTCGATCCCGAGACGGGCACCGGCCGGATGGCGGCGCGCTGGGTCCGCAAGCACGCGCCCGGCGCGCGTCCCACGATCGAGCTGCAGTCGGTGCACGCGATCGTGGCGATGGTGAGCGCCGGGCTGGGCGTCTCCGTCATCCCGGAGCCCGATCCCGAAGCGGTCCTGGCGCACGGCGTGCGCATCGTGCGGCTGGGCCGGGACGCGCCGCAGCTGCAGGTGTCGCTGGTGGCGCGGCGCGAAGATGCCGACAGCCGCAAGCTGCAGGCGCTGCGCGACGCGCTGGCCGACGCGCCTGCGGGTGAACTCAGGCGGTCTCGGCCGCCGGCGCCGGCTCGATGACCGTGCGCGGGATCAGCGGCATCGAGTGGTACGCCGCCTGGCGCGTCTCGAAGTCGATGAAGTCCTGCGTGAGGTGGTCGCCGCGCAGGCCGCCGCGCACGGCGCCGGCACGGGCATCGCCGAAGTACACGGCCCACTGCTCGGGCAGCGCCTGCGACGAAGGCACGGACAGCCACAGGCGGTACAGGTGGCGCTTGAGGTCGGGGTCCTCGAAATCCTCGAAGTCGGTGCGCGAGTGCAGCGTCACGTAGTTGTTGAGCAGCTGCAGGTCGCCGCGGTCCAGCCACATCGAATAGCAGAGCTTCGGGTCGGCCATGAGCTCGTCCAGCAGGTCCAGCGCCTCGACCTGCAGCGGCGTCAGGCGCGGCACTTCGGGGAAGTCGCGCTGCGCCGCCATCACGTTCTTGCGGTTGGCGCGCATCGCCAGCCGCGCCGGGTCGTCGCCCAGCAGCGGCAGCATGTAGTACGGCGGCTTGCCCGGGCCCTGCGCGCCCTGGTAGCTGTGGTACCAGGGGCCTTGCAGCACCGGGATCAGGTCGGGGCGGCGGCGGGCGATCTCGTCACGCAGGGCGATCGAGCTCACCACCTTGCTCTCGCCGCCCTTGCGGGCCGTGCGCCGGCACAGCAGCGCGACCACGTCGCAGGAGTCGCAGTGGAAGTCCAGCGAGGCGTTGGTGTTGTAGCCGCGGCCGTTCTTCGTCTTGTAGCTGCCGCCTTCGTCGCGCACGTCGTTCATGAACGCGCTGGCCTTGTTCTGCGTGCGCGCCGTGCCCATGTGCAGGCCCATGCCCCAGCAGGCCAGGCGGGCTTCGTCCTCGGTCCAGCGGTCGGTGGGCATGCCCTTGACCAGGCACATGCCCCAGCGGCCCTGCGTGAGGTCGATCGCCTGGGCCAGCACGGCGCGCGAGGCTTCGGGCAGCGGGAAGTCGGCCGGCGCCATCGCGGTGAAGGATTTGCCGGTGGCCCTGGCATGCAGCAGCGCCTGGTGGAAGCCTTCGGCGGCCTCGAGCGAGACCCGCACGATCCAGGACGTGTCGTTCTGCGCGTCGGCGGCGGTCCAGGCGCGGGGACGGAATGCGGTGCTCATCGAAGAATCTCCTTGTTCGGTGGCCGTGGAGGCCCGGTGCAAGGAAAGTCTAGGCGCGCCTTCGATCAGCAAAAAGCGCGAAGTTCTTCAGTGCTTATGAAGAATTCCTGATGAAGACCTGGACGGGTTCGCCGGCGCCGCCGCCCGCATCCCGCCTCCTGGGCTTGGCCTTGCGCGCGAAGCGCCGGTCCAGGAACCTCCCCAGTCGCACTGACGTCACGTCGATCAGCAGCACGCACCAGTAGAACAGCAGCACATGCGCCGCGGGCCCGTGTTTGTCCATACGAACCTCCGTGCACCGATTCTGGGCACTGGCCGAACTCTTCCGCCTCGCAGTAGCCCGATGGAGCCAGGCCTGCGCACCGACGTAGACTCCTGCGGTGAGCCAAGACAACAGCGCAGGGGAAGCTTCGACACCCTCGCCCACCGCGCCCGACGGGCTGCCGGTTCCCGATCGCTACTGGGCCATAGCGGCCAGCCTGCTGGGCATTGCCGTATCGGTGATCGACGGCAGCATCGTCAACCTGGCCCTCCCCGACATCACGCGTGACCTGGGCGCATCCGCTTCGGCGTCGGTGTGGGTGGTGACGGCCTACCAGCTCGCCACCCTGGGCCTGCTGCTGCCATTCGCCAGCCTCGGCGAGCGGCTCGGCTATCGCCGCGTCTACCTCTGGGGCCTGGGGCTCTTCACGGTCTCCTCGCTCGCCTGCATCGCCGCGACCAACCTGCCGATGCTCGCGGCGGCGCGCGCCGTCCAGGGGGTCGGCGCGGCCGGGATGATGGCCGTCAATTCCGCGCTGGTGCGGTTGATCTACCCCGCCTCCATGCTCGGTCGCGGCATCGCGCTCAACTCCGTGGTGGTGGCCACCTCGTCGGTGGCCGGTCCCACCGTCGCGGCGGCGGTGCTGTCGGTCGCGTCCTGGCAGTGGCTGTTCGCGGTCAACCTTCCGCTCGGCCTGCTGGTGCTCTGGCTGGGCCGGCGGTCGTTGCCGCACAGCCCGCGGCACGCGTCCGGCCCGCTGCGGCTGGCCGACGCGGGCCTCAACATCCTGATGTTCTCGCTGGTGTTCCTCGGGGCCGACGCCATCGGCGCGCGGGCCGGCACCGAACGCGCCCCGGTGCCCGCCACCGCCGGGATTCTGCTGCTGGCGGCCGGACTCGGTGTCGGCCTCTTCTACGTGCGCCGGCAGCTCGACCAGCCTCGTCCCCTGTTCCCGGTGGACCTGCTGCGCATCCCGGTGTTCGCGCTGTCGATGTGCACCTCGGTCACGGCTTTCGCGGCGCAGACGCTCGCCTTCGTCTCCCTGCCCTTCCTGCTGCTCGAGAGCCAGGGCCGCACCCACCTCCAGGCCGGCCTCGTGATGACCGTGTGGCCCCTGGCCACCGTGTGCCTGGCGCCGGTCGCGGGTCGGCTCATCTCGCGGCATCCGGGCGGATTGCTGGGCGGCATCGGGCTCGGTTCGATGGCGCTGGGCCTGGCGGCGCTGGCCGCGTTGCCGGCGCATCCCTCGGCGCTGGACATGGCGTGGCGGCTGGTGCTGTGCGGCGCGGGGTTCGGGCTGTTCCAGTCGCCCAACAACCACACCATCATCACCAGCGCTCCCATCACGCGCGCGGGCGCGGCCAGCGGCATGCTGGGTTCCGCGCGCCTCACGGGCCAGTCGGTCGGCGCGGTGATGGTGGGCGTCATCTTCGGCCTGGCGGGCGTCCAGGACGGCCGCGGGCCGGTCATCGCGCTCGCGGTGGCGGCCGTGCTGGCGGGAGTGGCGGCTGCGTTCAGCACGCTGCGATTGCGTCACGGGTCGGCGCGGCCCTCGTGAAGTGGATCAGCTCCCTCCCCGCCGCACGGCCCACCGCTCCAGGAGCTCGAAGACCAGTTGCGTCAGCAGCGCCAGCGCCGCCGCGGGGATGGCGCCGGCCAGCAAGGCCGTGCCGTCGTTGAGCGCCAGGCCTTGCGCGATGCGCTCGCCGTAGCCGCCGGCGCCGATGAACGCGGCGATGGTCGCCGTGCCGACCGACAGGATGGCCGCCGTTTTGATCCCCGCGAGGATGGCGGGGATCGCCAGCGGAAAGTCCACGTAGCGCCAGCGCTGCGGCGCGGTCAACCCCAGCGCCAGGCCGGCCTGCTTCAGTCCCGCCGGGACCTGGTCGAGCCCGAGCGCCGTGTTGCGCACGATGGGCAGCAACGCGTAGAGCGACAGCGCCACGATGGCCGGGAACGTCCCGATGCGACCGAGCAATGGGATCAACGCGGCGAGCAGGGCGAGCGACGGGATCGTCTGCAGCACCCCCACCGCGGCCATGATCGGCTGCCCCAGCGGCTTGCTCGCGGCCGCCGCGGCGCCCAGCGGCACGCCCAGCAGCACGGCGATCGCCACGGACGCCGCCACCAGGCCGATGTGCTGGCGCGTCAGCCGGCCCAGGTCGTCGCTGAAGAGCCGGCTCCACAGCCCGCCGCTCGATCGCGCCTTCGCTTCGGCGGGCGGGGCCGACCGGCCCTCCACGAAGTCCTCGGCGATGGCCGCGAACGAACGTCCGCGCAGTTCCGCCTCGCCGTTCATGCGGATCATCCGGTTCGTGTCGATGCGGCCTTCGAGCGCGCTGATCGCCCGCCATGCCTGCGGCGCGCGCCGGGGCAGGTCGATCCGGTAGAGCAGCACGGCGTCGTAGCTGGGGAAGTAGTGCGCGTCGTCCTCCAGCACGGCCAGGCCCAGTTCGGCGATCCTGGCATCGGTCGTGTAGATGTCCGTCACCGCGATGCGGCCGGAGGCCAGCGCGTCGTACGCGATGCCGTGGTCGATGCCGGTGGGCTTGTGCGGCAGGCGGTAGCGCCGGGACAGGCCGGGCCAGCCGTCCGCCCGGCCGATGAACTCTTGCGACAAGGCGATCCGCAGCTCGGGATGGGCCCGCAGGTCGCCGACGCTCCGCAGCGACCGATCGCGCGCCACGCGCTCCGTCGTCGCGAGCGCGTAGCCGTTCGAGAAACCCAGCGGCACCGCGTACGCCAGCCCGGCCTTGCGCAGTTCGCGCCGGATCGTCTCCGCGCTGCTGCCGGGCGGCAGCTTGAGGATCTCCGTCTCGATCGTGCCGATGTATTCGGGATAGACGTCGATGGAACCGAGCTTGAGCGCCTCCAGCACGACGGCGGTGCTGCCCAGGCCCGGCCGGTGGTCGGCCTGCGCGCCCGCCCGCTGCGCGGTGCGGGCGATGATCTCGCCGAGGATGTAGCTCTCGGTGAAGCGCTTGGATCCCACCACCACGCGCTCGGCGGCGTCCGCCGCGCCGGCGAAGGCCGCAAGGACCATCGCGATCACCGGGAGCAGGAGGCGGAAGTTCGGCAAGGGGTGGTCTCCTCAGCTTCGGCCCATGCTACTCCCGCGCTTCAGTTCGCGCCCGACGACCAGCGCGGCAGCGTGTAGCCGGTGACGAGCGCCAGCACGCGCAGCCCGGTGGCGCAGGCGGCGCCCAGCACCAATCCCACGCCGGGCGGCACGCCCAGGTGCTGCGCGATCACCAGCACCCAGCCGCCCACGAAGGCGCACACCGCGTAAGGACGGTGGTCCCGCAGCGCCGTCGGGATCTCGTTGACCACGATGTCGCGCAGCACGCCGCCGAAGGTGGCGGTGATGACGCCCATCAGCACCGCCACGATGCCCGGCAGGTCCTGCGCCAGCGACAGCTGCGTGCCGGTGGCGCTGAAGAGGCCCAGGCCGAGCGCGTCGGGCCACTGCATCGCTCTTTCCGTCGGCGCGAAGTGGCGCGCGCGCAGGAACGCCATCGCCGCGATGCACAGCGCGAGCAACACCCACAGCCATTCGGAGTGCGAGACCCAGAAGAACGGCCGGCGGTCGAGCAGCACGTCGCGCAGCGTGCCGCCGCCGAAGGCCGCGAGCCCGGCGACGAGGCAGACACCGACGGCATCCAGCTGCTTGCGGGCAGCCGCCAGCAGGCCGGACAGGGCGAAGGCAAGGGTGGCGCAGGCCTCGACGGCGGTGAGCAGCAGCGAGAACAAGGGTCCGTTCGACATGGCGCGATTGTCCCCGGCCGAACGCCTGCCGGCCGGACTGAAAGCCGCCTGAAAGCCCGCGCTTGCTAGTGTCCCGCCGCGCCCGCGTCCAGCGGGAACAGGAGACACGCATGCAAACCACCAGACGACTCTTCATCGCCGGCGCCGGAGCCGGCATCGCGGGCCTGCTGCCCCTGCCGGGCCTCGCGCAGGCCTGGCCTTCCAAGCCGATCCGCTTCGTCGTGCCCTTCGCCCCGGGCGGGAGCTCCGAGATCATCGCGCGCGCCGCGGCCGGCGAGCTGTCCAAGAGCATCGGCCAGAACGTGTACGTGGACAACAAGCCCGGCGCGGCCGGCAACATCGCGATGTCCGAGGTGGCGCGCGCGGACGACCAGCACACCATCGTGCTGGGCCACATCGGCACGCTGGCGGTGAACCCGTACATGTTCGAGAAGCTGCCGTACGACGCGAACAAGGACTTCAAGCCGGTGAGCCTGCTGGCCAAGGTGCCCAGCCTCTATGTCGTGAATCCCGGCGTGCCGGCCAAGGACCTCAAGGAGTTCATCGCGCTGGTGAAGTCCAAGCCGGGCGCGCTGAACTACGGCTCGGCCGGCAACGGCAGCGCCGGCCACCTGGCGATGGAATACCTCAAGACGACGGCCGACCTCGCCATCACCCACGTCCCGTACAAGGGCACGGGCCCGCAGCTCACCGACCTGCTGGCCGGCCGCCTGGAGGCCGCATCGGTCGGCGCCTCGGCCATCCTGCAGCACATCAAGGCCGGAAAGCTGCGTTGCATCGCCACCGGTTCGGCCGCCCGCCTGCCCCAGCTGCCCGACGTGCCGACGGTCGCGGAACAGGGCTTCCCGGGCTTCGAGATGACGCAGTGGTACGGCATGCTCGCGCCCGCCTCGATGGCCCAGGGCAACATCGAGCGCCTGGCCGCGGAAACGCAGAAGGCGATGAAGTCCTCCTCCGCGCTGGAGCGGCTGCACCACGACGCCGCCGAGTCGGTGGGCAATACGCCCGCGCAGTTCGCGCAGTTCATCGCCGCCGAACAGAAGCGTTGGAAGCAGGTCGTCGAAAAGGCCAGAATCAAGGCCGAGTAACGCACCTCCACCCCTTCGGCGCGGAGGTGCCGCCAACCCGCCCAAGATGCGCATCCTCCTCGTCGAAGACGAACACAGCCTCGGCACCTGGCTCAGCAAGGTGCTGGAGCGCGCCGGAATCATCGTGGACTGGGTGGACAGCGGCCGCACGGCCATCGCCGCCGCGGCCCAGGGCGCGCACGACGTGATCGTGCTGGACCTGGGCCTGCCCGACCGCGACGGCCAGGAGGTGCTGCAGGAGATCCGCCGCCACGACAGCCGCGTGCCCACGCTGGTGCTCACGGCGCGCGACGGGTTGGCCGAGAAGGTGCGGTCGTTCCACCTCGGCGCCGACGATTTCCTGGCCAAGCCCTTCGAGCTGGAGGAACTGCAGGCGCGGCTGCATGCGCTGCTGCGGCGGGCGCGCGGCGCGGCGGCGGCGCGGATGGCATGCGGCCCGCTGTCCTACGACCTGGCCACGCAGCGGTTCGCCCTGGCCGGCCAGCCGCTGGCCCTCACCCCGCGCGAATCGGCCGTCCTGCTGGTGCTGCTGCAGCACGCGGGCGAGCCGATGTCCAAGCAGCAGATCCTGGAGCGCATCGTCTCCGACGAGAAGGACATCCACCCGGAAGCCGTGGAGGTGATCGTGCACCGGCTGCGCAAGCGCGTGGACGGCACCGGACTGCGCATCGCCACCTACCGCGGCCTCGGCTATGCGCTGGAAGCGGCTTAGGCAACTGCGGCTGGCGCACGCGCTGCTGCTGCTGCTGGTGCCGGCGCTGCTGGTGCTCTCGGTGGCGGAGATGCAGGTGCGCGCGCACGACGTGCGGCGCGCCGCGGACACCGCCTACGACCGCTCGCTGCTCGGCGCGCTCAAGGCCATCGATGCGAGCGTGTCCACCGAAGCCGGCGGGCTGGCGGTGGAACTGCCCTACCGCCTGTTCGAGTTCTTCGAGCTCAGCGCCAGCGGCCCGGTGCACTACCGCGTGGCTTCGGCCGACGGCCTGGTGGAGCTGGGCAGCGCCGACCTGCCCGCGCCGCCGCAACCCCTGCGCGCCGGCGTGCCCCAGTTCTACGACGGCAGCTACTTCGGCGCGCCGGTGCGCGTGGTGGCCTACACGCGCGAGCTCGAGCGTCCCGCGGCCGGGTCGGAGTCGAGCGGCGTGGTGATCCAGGTGGCGGAGAGCACGCAATCCCGCGACGATTTCCGCCGCGTGTTCCTGCAGCGGGCCTTCGTGTCCAACTTCGCGTTCCTGCTGCTGGCGATCGGCCTGGCGGTCGGCGCGGTGGTGTTCGTCCTGCGGCCCATCGCCTCCGTGTCGCGCGAGCTCGCCGAACGCAAGCCGGGCGTGCTGGCGCCGTTGCCGGCCGAGGGCCTTCCCGCGGACGTGCGGCCGCTGGCCGAAGCGATGAACCAGCACGTGCGGCGCGCGAGCGAACTGGCCTCGCGGCAGCGCAGCTTCCTGGACGACGCCTCCCACCAGCTGCGCACGCACCTGACCACGCTGCGCATGCAGGTGGACTTCGCCTTGCGCGAAGCCGAGCCCGCGCAGGTGCACGCCACGCTCGAGGCGCTTTCGCACGAACTCCAGCGCGCGGTGCGCAGCACCAACCAGTTGCTGGCGCTGGCCCGCAGCGACACCGCCGACCTGCAGCCCGCCTGGTTCGACCTGGGCGAGCTGCCCGCCGGCGTCGCGCGCCAGTTCCTGCCGATGGCGCGCGCCAAGGGCCTGGACCTCGGCGTCGAGGCGGCACCGCAGCGCGCCTGGGGCGATGCCGAGCTGCTGCGCGAGGCGGTGAGCAACCTGCTGGCCAATGCGCTCGCCTACGTCCCGGAAGGCAGCGTGACGCTGATCGCGACGGAAGACGCGCGGGGCTGGAGCCTCGGCGTCGACGACCACGGCCCCGGGCTGCCGGCCGGCCTGCGCACCGATGCGGGC
>JAEWBU010000090.1 GCA_023390985.1 Pseudomonadota bacterium | reverse complement strand
GCCCCGAGGCGCCCGCCGCGCCAGACGAGCCGCGGCCCGTCCACAGCACCGTGGTCGGCAGCAGCAACGGGGCCTTGAGCGCCACCTACCCGGGCGTGGTCCAGGCCCGCTACGAAAGCAAGCTGGGCTTCCAGGCCTCGGGCCGCATCGCCGCTCGGCTGGTCGATGTCGGCGCGCGCGTGCGGCGCGGGCAGGTGCTGATGCGCCTCGATCCCGCGCAGGAAGTGCTGCGCGTGGCGTCGGCGAACGCCGACGTGGATGGCGCCCGCAGCCGCGTCGCGCAGCTGCGCGTGGATGTGCAGCGCACCGAGCAGCTGCTGCAGCGCCAGTTCGCCTCGCAGGCCGAACTCGACCAGCAGCGGCTGCAGCTGGCCGAGGCCGAGTCGCAGCTGCGGTCGGCCGGCGCGCGCCAGCAGATCCAGGTGAACCAGCGCGCCTACACCGAGCTCGTGGCCGACCGCGCCGGCACCGTCACGGCCATCACGGCGGAAGCCGGGCAGGTGGTCTCGGCCGGACAGGCGGTGGTGACCGTGGCCGCGGACGGCGAACGCGAGATCGCCGTGAGCGTTCCCGAGGCCCGGCTGGAGGAACTGCGCGACGCCCGCTCGCTGCGCGTGTCGCTGTGGGCCCGGCCCGGCCGCCAGTACACCGGCCGGCTGCGCGAGCTGGCGCCGGACGCGGACAGCGTGACGCGCACCTACGCGGCGCGCATCGCCGTGCAGGACGCCGACGCGACGATGGTGCTCGGCATGACGGCCACGGTGCAGGCGCCGGTGGCGACCGGCAGCGCGATGCGCGTGCCGATGACGGCGATCCTCGACACGGCCGGGCAGCCGCAGGTCTGGGTGGTGGACGAGAAGACATCGCGGGTGGCGCCGCGTCCGGTCACGCTGGGCGGCGCGCAGAACGACGCCGTCATCGTCACGGCCGGCCTGCGCGACGGCGAGACGGTGGTGGTGGCCGGCACGCACTTCCTGCACGCGGGGCAGCGCGTCAAGGCCGTCCCGGCACCCGGCACCCATGTCGCGGGCGCGGGGGAGCAGCGGCCATGAACGCGCCGCACGCCGGCGGCGACGGCCGCCTCAACCTGTCCGCCTGGGCGCTGACGCATCGGCCGATGGTCGTCTTCCTCCTTCTGCTGCTGGGCGTGGCGGGGCTGCTGGCCTACGGCGGGCTCGGCCAGAAGGAAGACCCCGAGTTCACGGTGAAGGTGATGGTGGTGCAGGCCGCCTGGCCGGGCGCTTCGGCACGGCAGATCGCCGACCAGGTGACCGACAAGCTGGAGAAGAAGCTGCAGGAGATCGCCGAGGTGGACTACCTGAGCAGCTACGCCAAGCCGGGCGTTACGCAGGTGAAGGTGTTCCTGCGCGAGGACACGCCGCCCGCGGCGGTGCCCGGCGTCTGGTACCAGGTGCGCAAGAAGCTCGACGACATCCGCTACACGCTGCCGCAGGGCGTGCGCGGTCCGTTCGCGAACGACGAGTTCGGCGACACCTTCGGCAACCTGTACGCGCTCACCGGCGACGGCTTCACCGCGGCGCAGCTGCGCGACTTCGCGGACGCGGCCCGCAACGAGTTCCTGCGCGTGGCCGACGTGAACAAGGTCGACCTGGTGGGCGTGCAGGACGAAAAGGTCTACGTCGAGGCCAGCAACGCCAAGCTCGCCTCGCTGGGCATCGACCCGCAGAGCATCGCGCGCACGCTGTCCAGCACCAACAGCGTCGATGCCGCGGGCACCGTGGACACGGCCAGCGAGCAGGTGCGCATCTCGGTCACCGGCGAGTTCCAGTCGGTGGACGGCATCCGCGAGATCGGCATCCATGCGGCCGACCGCGTGTTCCGGCTCGGGGACATCGCCGACGTCCGGCGCGGACTGATCCATCCGGCCACCACGCAGCTGCGCTTCAACGGCCAGGAGGCCGTCGGCCTCGCGGTCAGCATGCGCAAGGGCGGCGACGTGATCCGCCTGGGCGAGCAGCTGGGCGCGACCGTCGCGCGGGTCCAGGCCAGCCTGCCGGTGGGCGTGCAGATCCACGCGGTGTCCGACCAGCCGCGCGTGGTGAAGGAATCGGTGCACGAGTTCAAGAAGAGCCTGCTCGAGGCGGTCGTCATCGTGCTGCTGGTCAGCTTCTTCTCGCTGGGCTGGCGCACCGGGCTGGTGGTCGCCCTGTCGATCCCGCTGGTGCTGGCGCTCACCTTCCTCGTGATGCGCATCCTGGGCATCGAGCTGCAGCGCATCTCGCTGGGCGCGCTGATCATCGCGCTCGGGCTGCTGGTGGACGACGCGATCATCGCGGTGGAGATGATGGCGCTCAAGCTCGAACAGGGCTGGGACCGCTTCCGTGCCGCCACCTACGCCTACACGGCCACCGCGTTCCCGATGCTGACCGGCACGCTGATCACGGCGGCGGGCTTCCTGCCGGTGGGCTTCGCCAAGTCCGGGGCCGGCGAGTACGTGTTCTCGCTTTTCCAGGTGGTGGGCATCTCGCTGATCCTGTCGTGGATCGTCGCGGTGGTGTTCACGCCCTACCTCGGCTTCCAGCTGCTGCGCGAACACGTTGCGGGCGGCCACGGCCACGCGGACGAGGAGGCCGTGTACCAGCGCGGCTTCTACCTGCGCTTCCGCCGCCTGGTCGAGGGGTGCCTCACGCGGCGCAAGCTGGTGATCGCCGCGACGGCGGCGGCCTTCGTCGCGTCGCTGGGCCTGTTCGGCCTGGTGCCCAAGCAGTTCTTTCCGGCGTCCGACCGCCCCGAGCTGATGGTGGACCTGTGGCTGCCGCAGGCCGCCACCTTCGAGGCCAGCCAGCGCGCGGTCACCGGCCTGGAGCAGCGGCTGCGCAACGACGCCGACGTCGCGGCGGTGACCTCGTACGTCGGCACCGGCAGCCCGCGCTTCTACCTGCCGCTGGACGTGCAGACGCCGAACCTGAACCTGGGCGAGCTGATGGTGATGACGAAGGGCGGCGAGGCGCGCGAACGCGTCAAGGCGAAGCTGGAGCAGTGGCTGGCCGACGACTTCCCGCAGGTGCGCGGCCGCGTGAACCGGCTCGAGAACGGCCCGCCCGTCGGCTACCCGGTGCAGTTCCGCGTGTACGGGACCGAGCCGCGCAAGGTGGAGGAGATCGCCGAGCGCGTCGCCGCCGTGCTGCGCGAGCACCCGAACCTGCGCGCCGTCAACCAGGACTGGGGCGAGCGCCTCAAGCGGGTGCGGGTGGACGTCGACCAGGACAAGGCGCGCCAGCTGGGGATCAGTTCGCGCCAGATCCAGGAGGCGCTGGAGGTCTCGCTCTCGGGCAGCAGCGTCACGCAGTACCGCGAGGGCGACAAGTCCATCGACGTGGTGGCGCGCCTGGTGCAGCCGGAGCGCACCGACCTGAACAACCTGAAGGACGCCCGCATCTACCTGCGCGAGGGCAAGTTCGTACCGGTGTCGCAGGTCGCGCGGCTCACCCTCGACAGCGAGGACAGCGTGCTGTGGCGCCGCAACCGGGTGCCCACGCTGACCGTGCGCGCCGACGTGGTGGGCGCCGAGGCGCCGGACATCACGCTGGCGGTCAAGCCCAGGCTGGATGCCCTCGCGCAGGGGCTGCCGCTGGGCTACGGCATCGACGTGGGCGGCGCCGCCGAGTCCTCGGCCAAGTCGCAGGCCTCGATCCTGGCGGTCATGCCTCTGACCATCGTGGCCGTGCTGGTGCTGCTGATGCTGCAGCTGCAGGACATGAAGAAGATGGCGCTGGTGCTGCTGACCGCGCCGCTGGGCGTGATCGGCGTGGCCGCGATGCTGGCCGCCTTCCGGATCCCGTTCGGCTTCGTGGCCATGCTGGGCGTGATCGCGCTGGCCGGGATGATCATCCGCAACTCGGTCATCCTGGTGGTGCAGATCGACGAGGACGTGCGCCGCGGCACGCCGCTGTGGGACGCCATCGTCGGATCGGCGGTGCGCCGGCTGCGGCCCATCGTGCTCACCGCGCTGGCCGCCATCCTGGCCATGGTGCCCCTCACCCGTTCGGTGTTCTGGGGCCCGATGGCGTGGTCGATCATGGGCGGCCTCTTCGTCGCCACGCTGCTCACGCTGCTGTTCCTGCCCGCGCTCTACGCCGCCGCCTACCGGGCGCGCCGCCCCGCGCCGGCC
>JAEWBU010000059.1 GCA_023390985.1 Pseudomonadota bacterium | reverse complement strand
GGCGCGGGCCGGGCTCGCGGCCGGCATTCCGGTCAGCCAGCGGCCGAATGCGCGCAGCGCGCCCGTGATGGTGCAAAGGGTGATTCCCATGTCGCTCTCCTTGACTGCAGGGTTCGAAACACAGGCGAGATTGGGAACAGGGCCGGAGGGCGCAGGGTGATGGCGCATCGTTCGCGCCATACGCCCGCCACCTGCTTGCCTTCCGGCGGGGTGCCTTACATCAGCATGGTGTTGCGGATCAGGCCGACGGCCAGGCCTTCGATCTCGAAGGGCTCGCCGGGCTCCACCACGATGGTGGGGTAGTCGGGGTTCTCGGCATGAAGCTCGATCAGGTGCTTGTTGCGGCGGAAGCGCTTGACAGTGACCTCGTCGCCCAGGCGGGCCACGACGATCTGGCCATTCTTGGCGTCCTTGGTGGCCTGCACCGCGAGCAGGTCGCCGTCCATGATGCCGGCGTCGCGCATGGACATGCCGCGCACCTTGAGCAGGTAGTCGGGACGGCGCTGGAACAGGCTGCTTTCCACGTAGTAGGTCTGGTCGACGTGTTCCTGCGCGAGGATGGGCGAGCCCGCGGCCACGCGGCCCACCAGCGGCAGCGCCAGCTGGGCCAGGCTTTGCAAGGGCAGCGGGAACTGCTTGAAGCGCGACTCATGGATGGAGCGCAGGGTGTCGCCCTTGAGCCGGATGCCGCGCGAGGTGCCGCTGACCAGCTCGATCACGCCCTTGCGGGCCAGGGCCTGCAGGTGCTCTTCCGCCGCGTTGGCGGACTTGAAGCCGAGTTCGGCGGCGATCTCCGCGCGGGTGGGCGGCGCGCCGGTGCGGGCGATGGCGGACTGGATCAGGTCCAGAATCTGTTGCTGGCGCGCGGTGAGCTTGGGCGTTTCGGTCATGAGCGGGGCTCCTGCGGGCATTTCGGCGGTTGCACTGGCTGCCCATCCAGTACCTGTATTTTTAACCAGTTTCGTGAAAGAGTGCAAGTGGAAGCGCAGCAGATCGTGGTTCTGGCCACCGGCGGCACCATCGCCGGCCGGGCCGCTCGGGCGGACGACGTGCTCGGCTACCGGGCCGGCGAAGTCGGGGTGGAGGAGCTCCTGGCGGGCCTGCCGAATCCTGAAGGCGTGCTCGTCACCGGCGAGCAGGTCGCGCAGGTGGACAGCAAGGACATGGACTTCGCGCTCTGGCGGCGCCTGGCCGAGCGCTGCCGGTACTGGCTGGAGCAGCCGCAGGTGCAGGCGGTGGTCGTCACTCACGGCACCGACACGCTGGAGGAGACCGCCTGGTTCCTGCAGCGCGTGCTTTCGCCGGCCAAGCCGGTGGTGCTGGCCAGCGCGATGCGGCCGGCCTCGGCGCCGGCGCCGGACGGCCCGCAGAACATCGCGGATGCGTTCACCGTGGCGACGACGCCCGGTGCCCGCGGCGTCGTGGCGGTCTGCGCGGGCGCGGTGCATGGCGCGGCGGATGTGCGCAAGGTGCATCCGTACCGGCTCGACGCTTTCGGTTCGGGCGATGCCGGTCCGGTCGCCCATGTGGAAGCCGGCGCGGTGCGGCAGCTGCGGCCCTGGCCCGCTCCGTCGGACAGCGAACGGCTGTTCGAAGCGGCCACGCGCGATCGGCCCTGGCCGTGGGTCGAGATCGTCCACAGCCACGCGGGCGTGGACGGCCGTGCGGTACAGGTGCTGGTCGCGGCCGGAGTTCAGGGACTGGTCGTCGCGACGACCGGGAACGGTACCGTGCACACGGCGCTGGAGCAGGCCTTGCTGCGAGCGAAAGAGCAGGGCGTGCGAGTGGTGCGATCCAGCCGTTGCCTCGAGGGCCCGGTGATCGCGCAGGCGCAGGACGCGCTGTCCGCCAGTCCGCTCACGCCCGCCAAGGCGCGGGTCGAACTGCTGCTGCAGCTGCTGGCCTGACATGCAGGCGCTGCAGAGCCATGCCTGGGCCTATCCGGCGCTGGAGATCGTCCACATCGTCGGCATCGCGCTGCTGGTGGGGAACCTTGTCCTGCTGGAGCTGCGCGTGTTCGGCCGCGGCGCCGCGCTGCCCGTCGCCGATCTCGCGCGGCTGAGCCTGACGCTCGCGTTCTGCGGCTTCGCCCTGGTCGGCGCCAGCGGGCTGCTGATGTTCGCCACCCAGCCACAGGAGCTGATCGCCAATCGCGCGTTCACGCTGAAGATGGGATTGATCCTGCTGGCGGCGGGCAACGCGGTGGCGTTCCACCTGCGCGGATCGCTGCAACGCCTCGACACCACGGCGCGCGCGCTGATGCTAGTCTCGACCGGCCTGTGGCTCGCGGTGATCACTTGCGGGCGCTGGATCGCCTACCAATGAAAGGACCCCGACGATGAAGCGCAGAACCCTCGTGCTGTCCGTTGCCGGCCTGCCCACGCTGGCGCTGGCGCACCACGGCTGGAGCAGCTTCGACCAGGACCGCCCGCTGTACCTGGAAGGCAAGGTGACGAAGGCGCGCTGGCAGAACCCGCACGCCGAGCTCGAACTGGAAGTCAGTCCCTCGCTGAAGGTGCCGGCGGATCTGGCTTCGCGCCCGTTGCCGGCGCAGAGCGCGCCGGTGGATGGCAAGGCGCTGCTGGCCAAGGCCCAGGTGCCCACGCGCAAGGACACGAAGTGGGAGATCGAGCTCGCGCCGCTCACCCGCATGGAGGCCTGGAAGGTCGCCGAGATCAAGCCCGGGACCCAGGTGTCCGTGGTGGGATTCGGCCTGAGGGACGAGAAGGGCGAACCGGTACTGCGCGCGGAGTACCTGTTCGTGGGCGGCAAGGCCTACGGGCTGCGATCGAGCCCGTCGGCCTGAGGACGGTTCAGCTCTGCAGCGCGGCCAGTGCGCGGGCAGTGATCTCTTCGACGGTGCCGATGCC
>JAEWBU010000393.1 GCA_023390985.1 Pseudomonadota bacterium | reverse complement strand
CCGGGCCTTGCGCCCGGCCGCGGAAGATCACTCCCTGATCGCGATGCTGCGGAGAGCTTTTCCGGGTGTCGATGTGCAGCCGGTCAGAAGCCCGTTATTCGCGGCGGTGCAGCGAGTCAGGCCGGCGGCGGGGTCGAAGTCGGTGATATAGACCGTGGAGCCCCGGATCACTACCTGACTGGGTGCAAACAAGTCAGAGGCGCCGGCGTCTCGGCAATCGCCGAGAGATCCATCGCCGGTGGAGATGACGCACCGGATGATGTTGTTCTCAGCGCTATTGGCGATGTACAGGTGGCTGCCATCGATCGCCAGGCCTTCCGGATTGGCGAGGCCCGGTACCTCGGCGTCTGCTCAATTGGCGAGGGTCCCGTCGGCAAGGACATCGCATCTGGACACCATGCTTTCGTCGAAGTGCACGACGTAGGCCGTTGAACCCGCGATCCGCAGGTCTTCGGCAGAAAGTGCCAAGTCGTCTGGAAGTCCAGCATTCATGCACGCATCCAGGGAGCCGTCGGCCTTGATTCCGCACTTCAGAACTCGCGGCGTGTCGAAGCTGCTGATGTACAGCGTCGATCCGTGGATGGTCAGTCCGTAAGGGCCTTCCAGGTTCGCCGGCCCCGTATTCGCGCACTCGGAGAGCGAGCCGCTCGTGCCGATGTTGCAGTGGATGATTTGCGCGGGATTCCCGTCGCCGGGGATGTTGGCAACGAAGGCATGGGAGCCCGCGACGGCAATCGCGACCATGTCTTCCCGTCCCGATAACCCGCCTGCATCCACGCAGTCGATCAGCAGGTCGCCGCTGTCGATCTGGCAGACCTCGACCTTGTCCGACTGGAGAAGGTAGGCGACCGGCGCAGGCGGAGGCGGAGGCGGAGGCGGCGGCGCAACGGCGGGAGGTTCGACAGGCGCTGCCGGCGCATCGCCGCCGCCTCCCCCGCCGCAAGCAGTCAAGGCACCGCACAACAACACGGCACGGAACAGCGCCGCCGATCTCAAAAGGGAAGTGGTACGCAAGAAAGTCCTCCAGGTCTCGTTGATGACAGGTCGCCACCACAGCAAGGCCGGGTTGGCGACCAGCGAGACTGAAGGCCCAGGTATTCCGCGAGTAGTGCTGAAGGTCCGCGTCGACGTTCAAGGCCTGAACGGCGTGCAGGGTCACCCGCTCATCGAAGCCGCAATTGCGGCTGCGCCGTCTCGGATGACCTGCACGTGGCCTTGTGGGTCCATGTGCCATGGCATCCATCGCCGAAGCGGCTCACGGGCGAAAGATAGGCCCGACGCTCTAAATCCGCCCCGCCCGGCATGTCGCCTCCGATTTCCTGCAAAATAGAACGACCGTTCGTTCTTTTGAGCCCAGCCATGTCCGTCCCCGACCTGCCGCTGAAATCGCGCCTCGCCCGCGAGGGCCGCGCCATGCAGAAGGGCCAGCAGACCAAGGCCGCGATCGTCGACGCCGCCCTCGGGCTGGCCACGCAGATCGGGCTGGAAGGCCTGTCCATCGGCGCGCTGGCCGAGGTGACGCAGATGAGCAAGTCGGGCGTGTTCGCCCACTTCGGCTCGCGCGAGGAGCTGCAGATCTCGGTCATCCGCGAGTACCACGTGCGCTTCGAGGAAGAGGTCTTCTACCCCGCGCTGGGGGCCGGGCGCGGCCTGCCCCGCCTGCGCGCCATGTTCGCCAACTGGATGAAGCGCACCTCGGTCGAGATCGATTCGGGCTGCATCTACATCAGCGGCGCCGTCGAGTTCGACGACCGTCCCGGCCCCGTGCGCGACGCGCTGGCCAGCTCCGTCCAGGCCTGGCATGCGGCCATGAAGCGCGCGATCACCGGGGCGAAGGACGAGGGCCACCTGCGCGCCGACGTGGACGAGGACCAGATGCTGTTCGAGATCCACGGCCTGATCCTGGCGCTGCACTACGAGGCGCGCTTCCTGAAGACCCCCGGCTCGATCGCCCGCGCGAACACCGGCTTCGACAACATCCTGCGGCGCTACGGCGCCGAACCGGGCGCCGCTGCCAAGGCGGCCGCCCGCAACCGCAATCCCAAGACCGCCACCAAGGAGTGACACGGACATGCCCACCTACACCCCGCCCCTGCGCGACATGCAGTTCCTGATGCACGAAGTGTTCAAGGTCGCCGACGAGTACAAGGCCATGCCGCCGCATGCCGAGGTCGACGTGGACACCATCAACGCCATCCTGGAGGAGGGCGGGAAGTTCGCGAGCGAAGTGACCTTCCCGCTCAACCAGGTCGGCGACCGGGAGGGCTGCAAGCTCGATCCGAAGACGCACGAGGTCACCACGCCCACGGGCTTCAAGGAGGCCTACGCCAAGTACGTCGAAGGCGGCTGGCCGGCGCTGTCGGCCGACCCGGAGTACGGCGGCCAGGGCCTGCCCATCGTGGTGAACCAGGCCTTCTACGAGATGCTCAACTCGGCCAACCAGGCCTGGACCATGTACCCGGGCCTGACGCACGGCGCCTACGAGGCGCTGCACCAGCACGGCACGCCCGAGCAGAAGCAGCTGTACCTGCCCAAGCTCACCAGCGGCGAGTGGACCGGCACCATGTGCCTGACCGAGCCGCACTGCGGCACCGACCTGGGCCTGCTGCGGACCAAGGCCGAACCGCAGGCCGACGGCACCTACCGCATCACCGGCAACAAGATCTTCATCTCCGCCGGCGAGCACGACCTCGTCTCCAACATCGTGCACCTGGTGCTGGCCCGCCTGCCCGACGCGCCGGCCGGCAGCAAGGGCATCAGCCTGTTCATCGTGCCCAAGTTCCTGGTGAACGCCGACGGTTCGCTCGGCGCGCGCAACGGGCTGTACTGCGGCGGCCTGGAGCACAAGATGGGCATCCACGGCAACGCCACCGCGCAGATCGTTCTCGAAGGCGCCGTCGGCACGCTGGTGGGCGAGCCGAACAAGGGCCTGCAGGCCATGTTCGTGATGATGAACGCCGCCCGCCTGGGCGTGGGCATGCAGTCGCTGGGCTTGACGGAAGTGGCGTACCAGAACGCGCTGGCCTATGCGAAGGACCGCATCCAGATGCGCTCGCTGTCCGGCCCGAAGGCCAAGGACAAGCCGGCCGATCCGATCATCGTGCACCCCGACGTGCGCAAGATGCTGCTGACCGCCAAGGCCTACGCCGAGGGCGGCCGCGCCCTGTCGCTGTACAGCGCGCTGCTGATCGACCGCGAGCTGAGCCACCCCGACGAGAAGGTGCGCAAGGAAGCCGCCGAGCTGGTGGCCCTGCTCACGCCGATCGTGAAGGCCTTCCTCACCGACAACGGCCACATCGCCACCAACGCCTGCATGCAGGTGTTCGGCGGCCACGGTTTCATCGCCGAGTGGGGCATGGAGCAGTTCGTGCGGGACAACCGCATCAACATGATCTACGAGGGCACCAACACCGTGCAGTCGCTGGACCTGCTGGGCCGCAAGGTGCTGGGCAACCAGGGCGCCACGCTCAAGAAGTTCGGCAAGCTGGTCGCGCAGCTGGTCGAGGAGGAGGGCGTCAACGAGAAGATGGCCGAGTTCATCAACCCGATCGCGATGCTGGGCGAGCAGCTCACCCGCTTCACCACCGAGATCGGCTTCAAGGGCTTCCAGAATCCCGACGAAGTCGGCGCCGCCGCGGTGGACTACCTGCGCGTGCTGGGCCACCTGGTGTTCGGCTACTTCTTCGCGCGGATGGCGCAGGTGGCACTGCGCGAGATCGCGGCGGGCAACCAGGACCCCTTCTACCAGGCCAAGCTGCAGACCGCGCGCTTCTATTTCGCGCGCCTGTTCCCCGAGACGGCGACGCTGATGCGCACGGCCCGCGCCGGCGCGCGTTCGCTGCTGGACACCAACGAGGCGCTGGCTTGAAGACGGCTTTTCTCGCCGCGGGGCTGCTCGTGGCCGGTGGCGCGTTCGCGCAGGTGTCCCCGGTGGGCACCTGGCGCAACGTCGACGACAAGACCGGCGAGGTCAAGGCCGAGATCCGCATCACCGAATCGGCGGGCGTGGTCAACGGCGCCATCGTGCGCCGCCTGGCCAGGGACTCGAAGGCTGACGCCGTGTGCGAGGAATGCCGCGACGAGCGCAAGGGCCAGCCCCTCGACGGGCTGGAGATCATCCGCGGCGCCCGCAAGGCGGCGGACAAGGACGTGTGGGAGGGTGGCCGCATCCTCGACCCCGAGAACGGCCGCGAGTACACGCTGCGGCTGACGCCCATCGAAGGCGGCAAGCGGCTGGAGGTGCGCGGCTCCTTCGGGCCGTTCGGCCGCACGCAGACCTGGGTGCGGGTGCAGTAGCAAGGAGAGACAGACATGTACAAGGACCAGGACGATCGCGCCGCCGCCAACGCCGGCACGCAGAAGGCGCAGAGCCGTTTCCAGGTGAGGAAGGTCGCCGTGCTCGGCGCCGGCGTGATGGGCGCGCAGATCGCCGCCCACCTCGTCAACGTCAAGGTGCCGGTGGTGCTGTTCGACCTGCCGGCCAGGGAAGGCCCGAAGAACGGCATCGTCACCCAGGCCGTCGAAGGGCTGAAGAAGCTCAAGCCCTCGCCGCTGGGCGTGGCCGAGGACGCCGCGCTGATCCAGCAGGCCAACTACGAGGAGCACCTCGCCCTGCTGGGCGAATGCGACCTGGTGATCGAGGCGATCGCCGAACGCATGGACTGGAAGCTCGATCTCTACAGGAAGATCGCGCCGCACGTCGCGAAGCACGCGATCGTGGCGTCCAACACCTCGGGCCTGTCGATCACCAAGCTGTCGGAAGCGCTGCCCGATTCGATCAAGCCGCGCTTCTGCGGCATCCACTTCTTCAACCCGCCGCGGTACATGTACCTGGTGGAGCTGATCGCCACGCCGGCGACGCGGCCGGAGATCCTGGACGACCTGGAAACGTTCCTGACCACGGGCCTGGGCAAGGGCGTCGTGCGCGCCAAGGACACGCCCAACTTCATCGCCAACCGCGTGGGCATCGCCGGCATGCTGGCCACCATGCGCGAGGTGGAGAAATTCGGCCTCACCTGGGACGTGGTCGACGACCTCACCGGCAAGAAGTTGGGTCGCGCCTCCAGCGGCACCTTCCGCACCGCCGACGTGGTGGGCCTGGACACGATGGCCCACGTCATCAAGACGCTGCAGGACAACCTGAGCGAAGACACCGATCCGTTCTACGGCAGCTTCGGCACGCCCGAAGTCCTGAGAACGCTGCTCGAAATGGGCAACCTGGGCCAGAAGACCAGGGCGGGCTTCTATAAGAAGGTGGGCCGCGAGGTGCTGCGCTTCGACCCGGCGAGCAAGGACTACGTCGCTGGCGGCGAAAAGGCCGACGAGGTCTACGGCCGCATGCTCAAGAAGCCGGCGGCCGAGCGGCTCAAGCTGCTGCGCAACAGCGAAGGGCCGCAGGGGCGCTTCCTCTGGTCGATCCTGCGCAACAGCTTCCACTACGCCGCCGTGCACCTGGCGACGATCGCCGACACCGCGCGCGACGTCGACCTGGCGATGCGCTGGGGCTTCGGCATGAAGCAGGGCCCGTTCGAGCTGTGGCAGGAAGCCGGCTGGCTGCAGGTCGCGCAGTGGATCCAGGAGGACATCGATGCCGGCCAGGCGCTGTCGAAGGCGCCGCTGCCCGAGTGGGTGTTCAAGGGGCCGGTGGCCGAAGCGGGCGGCGTGCACACGGCCGAAGGCTCGTGGAACCCGACCTCGCAGAAATTCGAGCCGCGCCGCTGGCTGCCGGTGCACCGCCGCCAGTTCTTCCCCGAGAACGTGCTGGGCAGCGGGACGCAGAAATGGGAAACCGCCGGCCGCACGCTCCACGAGGACGCCAACATCCGCCTCTGGACGCTGGACGAGGAGGTGCTCATCGCCAGCCTCAGGACCAAGATGCACGCGATCAGTCCCGAGGTCTGCGAAGGCCTGCAGCAGGCGATCGAGACCGCGGAGAAGGAGTTCCAGGGGCTGGTGATCTGGTCGGGCGACGAGCCGTTCTCGGTGGGCGCCGACCTGCAGGCGCTGCTGCCCGCGTTCATCGCGGTGGGTGTGGCCGCGGTGGAAGATGCGGAAGGCTTCATGCAGCAGACCATGCTGCGGCTGCGCTACGCGTCGGTGCCGGTGGTGTCCGCCATCCGCGGCATGGCGCTGGGCGGCGGCTGCGAGCTGGCGATCCACTCGCAGCGCCGGGTCGCCGCGATGGAGAGCTACATCGGACTGGTCGAGGTTGGCGTGGGCCTGGTGCCGGGCGCGGGCGGCCTGACCTACATCGCGCGGCGCGCGGCGGAGGCGATGGCGCAGAGCACGCACAAGGACCTGCTGCCCTTCCTGACCGAGGGCTTCACCGCCGCCGCGATGGCCAAGGTGGGCACCAGCGCGATCGAATCGCGCAAGCTGGGCTACCTGCTGGACAGCGACCTGATCGTGCCGAACAAGGACGAGCTCCTGTATGTGGCGATCGCGGAAGCCAAGGCGATGGCCGACTCCGGTTGGCGTGCTCCCCTGAAGCGCCTGTTCCCCGTCGCGGGCCGCAGCGGCAAGGCGACCATCCAGGGCCAGCTGGTGAACATGCGCGACGGCGGCTTCATCAGCGCGCACGACTTCCGCATCGCCTCGCTCATCGCGAACGTGGTCACGGGCGGGGACGTGGACGCGGGCACGCTGGTGAGCGAGGAGTACCTCATGACTCTCGAACGCCAGGCTTTCTGCGAGCTGGTGCAGCATCCCAAGACCCAGGAGCGCATCCTGGGAATGCTTGGAACCGGAAAACCCGTGAGGAACTGATGCAGCCCACCATCCCCAATCGCATGCAACGCCAGCTCGGACGTCTGGATGGCGTGCCGCCCTTCCTGCGCCCCTGGGTGCAGAGCCTGGCGCTGCGCCGCGCCGTGCCCTTCACCCGCACGGCCGGACTGGACTTCGTGACGCTACGGCCCGAGCAGGTGGAGATCGGCCTGCGCGACCGGCCGCGCGTGCACAACCACATCGGCGGCGTGCACGCGTCGGCGATGAACCTGCTGGCCGAGACGGCCACCGGCATGGTCGTGGGCCTGAACGTGCGCGACGACTGCGTGCCGGTCGCCAAGGAGCTGAAGATGGCCTTCCGCCGCCCGGCGCGCAAGGGCACGCTGCGCGCGGTGGCCACCCTCACCGAAGCGCAGCGCGAGCAGATGCGCGCCACGGACAAGGGCGAAGTGAAGGTGCAGGTCACCGTGACCGACGAGGCCGGCGCCCAACCGGTCGAATGTGAAATCACCTGGGCCTGGATCCCCTCCGGCCCGCGCAAGGTTCAAGCATGAGCAAGCCAATCCAGGACGCCTACGTCGTCGCCGCCACCCGCACGCCCATCGGGCGCTCGCACCGCGGCTATTTCCGCAACACCCGCCCGGATGACCTGCTGGCCACCGCGCTGCGATCGGCGCTGGCGCAGGTGCCGGGCCTCGATCCCGCCGCCATCGAGGACGTGGTCTGCGGCTGCGCCATCCCCGAGGCGCAGCAGGGCCTGAACGTGGCGCGCATCGGCGCGGTGCTCGCCGGCCTGCCCAAGAGCGTGGGCGGCATCACCGTCAACCGCTTCTGCGCCTCGGGCCTGTCCGCCGTGCAGATGGCCGCCGACCGCATCCGCGTGGGCGAGGCCGACGTGATGATCGCCGCCGGCACCGAGAGCATGAGCATGGTGCCGATGATGGGCAACTCGCCGTCGCTGTCGCCCACCATCTTCTCCCACCCCGACGACATCGAGAGCTACGGCATCGCCTACGGCATGGGGCTGACGGCGGAGAAGGTCGCGCAGCAGTGGAAGGTCGGCCGCGAGGCGCAGGACCAGTTCGCCTACCAGTCGCACATGAAGGCGATCGCGGCGATGAAGGCCGGCGAGTTCGCCGACGAGATCACGCCGGTCGAAGTGGCGGATCGCTCGGTCGACCTCGAGTCGGCCGAAGTCAGCGTGAAGACCCGCACCGTCGCCCTCGACGAGGGCGCGCGCCCGGACACCACGCCCGAAGGCCTGGCCAAGCTCAAGACCGTGTTCGCGGCGCGCGGCAGCGTGACGGCGGGCAACAGCTCGCAGACCTCGGACGGCGCCGGCGCGCTCATCCTGGTGAGCGAGGCCGCGCTCAAGCGCTTCGGCCTGCAGCCGCTGGCCCGCTTCGTCAGCTACGCCAGCCGCGGCGTGCCGCCGCACATCATGGGCATCGGCCCCGTGGAGGCGATCCCGGCCGCGCTGAAGTCGGCCGGGCTGAAGCAGGACCAGCTCGACTGGATCGAACTCAACGAGGCATTCGCCGCGCAGTCGCTGGCGGTGATCAACACCCTCGGGCTCGATGCCGCCAAGGTCAACCCGATGGGCGGCGCCATCGCGCTGGGCCATCCGCTCGGCGCCACCGGCGCTATCCGCTCGGCGACAGTGGTGCACGCGCTGCGCCGCAAGAATCTGAAGTACGGCATGGTGACCATGTGCGTCGGCATGGGCCAGGGGGCCGCCGGCATCTTCGAGCGCGTCTGAACGCGCACACCGGAGCAAGGCCACCGCGCGTGGCCTTTTTTCTTTTGTTCGAAAGGCATCGAGCGATGGAGCAGCAGACCCTGATCACGCCCGACGGCGCGGCCCTCGTGGTGCGCAGCTGGGCGCCCACGCCGCCGGCGCGCGGCAACGTGGTGATCGGCGCCGCGATGGGCGTGCAGCAGGAGTACTACGCGCCGTTCGCGCAGTGGCTGGCCGGGCAGGGCTGGCGCGTGACCACCTTCGACTACCGCGGCACCGGCCTGTCGATGCCGGCGGGTCGCAGCCTGCGCGAGGTGAAGGCCGACCTTTTCGACTGGGCGCGCGATTTCGAGGCGGTGATCGACCAGGCCCGTGAGGCCGCTCCGCAACTGCCGCTGTTCCTGATCGGCCACAGCCTGGGCGGGCAGCTGCCGGGCCTGTTCGCCGACCCGGGCAAGGTGAGTGGCCTGCTGTGCGTGGCCGCCGGCAGCGGCTACTGGCGCCACAACGCGCCAAGGCTCAGGCGCACCGTCTGGTATTTCTGGTGGGTGCTGGTGCCGCTCGCGACGCGCCTGTTCGGCTACTTCCCCGGTCGGCGCCTGCGCAAGGTGGGCGACCTGCCCAAGGGCGTCATCCTCCAGTGGCGCAGGTGGTGCCTGAACCCGGGCTACAGCGTGGGGGCCGAGGGCGAGCCGGTGCGCCGCCGATACGCCCAGGCGCGCTTCCCGATGCTGGCGCTGTCCATCGCCGACGACGAGCTGATCACCCTGCGCGGAACGCAGAGCCTGATGTCCCTGTACGAGAACGCGAAGCCGCAGGTGCAGCGCATCGCGCCCGAGGACCTCGCCGTGCGCCGCATCGGCCACTCCGGCGCCTTCCGCAGCGAACAGCAGGCGCGCCTGTGGCCGCGGATGGCGCAGTGGCTGGGCGGGCTCGCCCCCGGTGGGGCCGCATGAGCATGCATCCGTTCGACCGGGCCATCGCCCTGGAGCCGCTGGGCGAGCATGAATCGGCGGGCCGCACCAGCCCGGACTACGCCAACTTCATCGGCCCGTACGGCGGCATCACGGCCGCGCAGATGGTGCAGGCGGTGATGCTTCATCCGCAGCGCCTGGGCGAGCCGGTGGCTTTCACCATCAACTACGCGGCCGCGCTGGCCGACGGCGGCTTCGTCGCACGGGCCCGGCCGGTGCGCACCAACCGCTCGACGCAGCACTGGATCGTCGAGCTGCTGCAGGACGGCCAGCCGGTAGTCACCGGCACGCTGATGACGGCGATCCGGCGCGACACCTGGGGCTTGCAGGAAATCACGATGCCGCAGGTGCCGCGGCCGGCCGATCTCGAGCTGGAACGCGCCCGCGGCGTCGAGTGGCTCCAGCGCTACGAGCGCTACTACGCCGAAGGCGGCGTCCCGTCCGAATGGAACGGCCAGGACAGCGGCCACAGCCGCACGCGCGTGTGGGTGCGCGACCGCCCTGCGCGCCCGCTCGACTTCCCGGCGCTCGCGGCCATCGCCGACAACTTCTTTCCCCGCAACTGGCTTCGCAAGGCGACGCTCACCGCCATCGGCACGGTCACCATGACCGTGTATTTCCACGCGGATTCGGGTGTGCTGCAATCGACCGGAACGGGCTTCCTGCTCGGCCAGGCACAGGGCCAGGCTTTCCGCGACGGCTACTTCGACCAGACCGGGCAGCTGTGGAACGAGGCGGGTGAGCTGCTCGTCACCACCCATCAGCTCGTGTACTACAAGGAGTAGGGCCATGCAGAAGGCCGCGCTGGTCATCGGAGCGGGCGACGCCACCGGCGGCGCCATCGCGCGGCGCTTCGCGCGCGAGGGCTTCGCCGCCTGCGCCGTGCGCCGCAGCGTCGACAAGCTGCAGCCGCTGCTGGAGCAGATCCGCGCAGCCGGCGGCGCGGCCCACGGCTTCGGCACCGACGCGCGAAAGGAAGTGGAAGTCCAGGCGCTGGTGGCCGGCATCGAGGCGGACATCGGTCCGATCGAGGTGCTGGTCTTCAACATAGGCGCCAACGTGCCCAGCAGCATCCTGGACGAGACCGCTCGCAAGTACTTCAAGGTCTGGGAGATGGCCTGCTTCGCCGGTTTCCTGAGCGCGCGCGAGGTCGCCAGGCGCATGGTGGAGCGCGGCCGCGGCACCATCCTCTTCACCGGCGCCACGGCCTCGATGCGCGGCGGTGCGAACTTCGCGGCCTTCGCCGGTGCCAAGCACGCCCTGCGCGCGCTGGCCCAGAGCATGGCGCGCGAGCTCGGCCCGCGCGGCGTGCACGTCGCCCATGTGGTGGTCGACGGCGCCATCGACACGGCGTTCATCCGCGACAACTTCCCCGAGCGTTATGCGCTGAAATCGGAGGACGGCATCCTGAACCCCGAGCACATCGCCGACCAGTACTGGATGCTGCACAGCCAGCCGCGCGACGCCTGGACGCACGAGCTCGACCTGCGACCCTGGATGGAGAAGTTCTGATGCCCCACGACAAGGACCTGGAGTTCTATTTCGACGTCGGCAGTCCCGCCAGCTACCTGGCCTGGACGCAGGTGCCGCGCATCGCGCGCGAGACGGGGGCCGCCGTGCACTACAAGCCCATGCTGCTGGGCGGCGTGTTCCAGGCGACGGGCAACCGCTCGCCGATGGAGGTGGCGCCCAAGAGCGAGTGGATGAAGGGCGACCTGGCCCGGTTCGCGCAGCGCTACGGCGTGCCGTACCGCCACAATCCGCACTTCCCGATCAACACCCTGACCCTGATGCGCGGCGCCATCGGCCTGCAGATGCGCCACCCCGACCAGCTGCTGCCCTACGTCGATGCCGTGTACCGCGCCATCTGGGCCGACGCACGCAACATGAACGATCCCGCCGAAGTCGGCGCGGTGCTGCAGCAGGCGGGGTTCGATGCGCGGGCGCTGCTGGCGCTGACCCAGGACCCCGAGGTCAAGGACCAGCTCAAGGCCGTCACCCAGGCGGCCGTGGCGCGCGGCGTGTTCGGCGCGCCGACCTTCTTCGTCGGCGACCAGATGTTCTGGGGCCAGGACCGGCTCGATTTCGTCAAAGAGGCCTTGCAATGACCAACACCACCGACATCCTCGCCCACGCCGAAGGCGGCGTGCTCACCATCACCTTCAACCGGCTCGAGCGCAAGAACTCGATCACCTCGGCGATGTACGGCGCCATGGCCGACGCGATCGAAGGCGCCGAGAAGGACGCCGCGGTGCGCGTGGTGGTGCTGCAGGGGCACGAGACCATCTTCTCGGCCGGCAACGACATCGGCGACTTCCTCAACCAGCCGCCCGCCGGCCAGGACTCGCCGGTGTTCCGCTTCCTGCGCGCCATCGCCAGCTTCCCCAAGCCGCTGATCGCCGCGGTCTGCGGCCCGGCGGTGGGCGTGGGCACGACGATGCTGTTCCACTGCGACCTGGTGTTCGCCGGGGACAACGCCGCGTTCTCGCTGCCTTTCGTCAACCTCGGCCTCTGCCCGGAAGCGGCGTCCAGCCTGCTGGTGCCCCAGATGTTCGGCTACCACCGCGCGGCCGAGGCGCTGCTGCTGGGCGAGCCGTTCATGGCCGAGGCCGCGCTCGAGGCGGGCCTGGTCAACCGCGTGCTGCCACCGACCGAAGCCAACGCCTACGCGCAGGCGCAGGCGCGCAAGCTCGCCGCCAAGCCGCTGTCGGCCCTCGTCGAAACCAAGCGCCTGATGAAGAAGCCGCAGCAGGCCGCCGTGCTGCAGCAGATGCAGGACGAGGGCGCGAGCTTCGGCCGCATGCTGCGCGAACCGGCGGCGCGCGAAGCGTTCACCGCCTTCATGGAAAAGCGCAAGCCGGATTTCAGCAAGGTCTGAAGGGAAGGGCGGTCAGCCGATGACGGCGCCCCAGGGCGCTTCACCGACGCTGACGTCCCGCAGCTTGCGCAGGGCGGCCGTGTCCACCACCGACACCGAATTCGACCGCCCGTTCGCCACGTAGAGCCGGGCCCCGTCGGCGGTCAGCGCCATGTTCCAGGGACGCTGCCCGACAGGAACGGTGCCCACGATGCGCCGCTCGACGGCGTCCACCACGGACACGCTCGCGCCCCGGCCGTTGGAAACGTAGACGCGCCTGCCGTCGGGGCTCACGCACACGCCGTTGCAGAACTCGCCGCCCGCGAGCCTGCCGACGGCGGCATGGCGTCCGACGTCGATCGCATGCAGGCTGCTGTCCAGCTCGCACGCCACCCAGGCGAAGCGGCCGTCGGGCGTGAAGCCGATGCCGCGCGGCCGCCGGCCGACGGGTACCGAGCCCACCTGCCTGCGAGCGGCGACATCGACCACGTCGACCTGCGAAGCATCCTCGGCGCTGACGTAGAGCCAGCGCCCGTCGGGCGAGAACACGGCGTGCTCGGGATTGCGGCCTTCGGTCGGGATCCTGGCGGCCACTTCGAACGATCGCGCATCCACCAGCGCGACCGCGTTGTCCTCTTCCACCGCCACGGCCAGCCAGCGCCCGTCCGGAGAGCGGTACAGCCCTTCAGGCGAGGGGCCCAGCTTCACCGTCGCCTGCGCCTGCCCGTCCGCGGTCGAGACCACGACCAGCGCGCCGCGCGCCCCGTCGCTGAGATACAGCCGCGCACCGTCGGGCGAAAGCGCGATGCCGCGCGGACGCCCACCCACCGCGAGTTCGCGCACGACCTCGTCGCGCGCCGGATCGATCACGCTGACGGTGCCCGACTTCTCGTTGGGCACGTACACGGCCGGCGCGGCCGCGAACGCCCGCGGCAGGGCGGCGAGGAGCGGCAGCGCGAGCAGCGGCCGGCGTCTCACGGCGATCTCCTCCGCAGCGCAGGCAGGCCCATGCGCGCGGCTACGCCGTCGCGTTGCAGCCAATGCCACAAGGCGGCGGCGACATGCACGCCGACGAGACTCATGAAGGCCCACACGAGCCCGAGGTGCAGCGCGGACATGAACTGCTTGCCCGCCGGCCATGCACCCGCCCAGGCGGGAATCACGAACCCGAAGAACCGCACCGGATAGCCGCTGAACACCGAGCCCAGATAACCGCTCAACGGCAGCAGCAGCATGCAGGCGTAGAGCAGCGCATGGTTGCCCACCGCGGCGCGGCGCTGCCAGTCGGGCAGCGCGAGCGGCGACACCGGATCGCGCAGGCGCAGCAGCAGGCGCACCAGCACGACGATGAAGATGGAGAGGCCGATGGATTTGTGGAAATTGAACCAGCCGGCGCGCAGACCCGGCGGCGACTTGGGCAGGTCCAGCATCCACCAGCCGAGCAGAAGCTGATAGATCAGCAGAACCGCTAACAGCCAGTGCAGGGTGATGTTCGCCCACCCATGGCGCCGGCTCTTTTCTATAGAAGAGCTCACTCTTTCGCTCGACGTTGCATCGCCGGCCATGATGCCCCAAAACAGCGCGCGGCAGGTACACTGAAATCAAGAACACGGCGGTCCGATGAAGGCCGCACCGCGACTCGGAAAGGCCGGGCGCAAGCCGGGGAGTGAAGGGGCACGTCAGGGAGAGATGTAGATGAGGTGCGCCCCGCTCGCCATCGCGAGCGCTCTGGCCGCGACCGTCGCCTGGTCGCAGCCGGCCGACGACGGACAGTGGACGATGGCGGCTCGCGACCACGCGAGCACGCGTTTTTCCTCCCTTGCCGAGATCAGCACGGGCAACGTCGCCAGGCTCGAGCTGGCGTTCAGCTTCCCCACCGGCCTGTCGCGCGGCCACGAGGCGGCGCCCATCGTGGCCGAGGACACGATGTTCATCGTGGGGCCGTACCCGAATCCGCTGTTCGCGCTCGACTTGACCAAGCCGGGCGCTCCGCTGAAGTGGCGCTTCGATCCCGCCCCCAGCCCCAGCTCGCAGGGCGTGGCCTGCTGCGACACCGTCAACCGAGGCGCCGCCTACAGCCAGGGCCGCGTGTTCCTGAACACACTGGACAACCAGACCATCGCCGTCGACGCGAAGAGCGGCAAGGAGATCTGGCGCACCAAGCTCGGCGACATCAAGCGCGGCGAGAGCATGACGATGGCGCCGCTGGTGGTGAAGGACAAGGTGCTGGTCGGCAACAGCGGCGGCGAGATGGGCGTGCGCGGCTGGCTCACGGCGCTGGATGCCGCGACGGGAAGGATCGCGTGGCGCGCCTACAGCACCGGTCCGGACAAGGACGTGCTCATCGGCCCGAACTTCAAGCCCCACTACAAGAGCGACCAGGGCAGCGACCTCGGCGTGAAGACCTGGCCGCCCGAGGCCTGGAAGATCGGCGGCGGCACGGTGTGGGGCTGGATTTCGTACGACCCGCAGCTGGACCTCGTCTACTACGGCACCGGCAATCCCGGCCCCTGGAACCCGGAGCAGCGTCCCGGCGACAACAAGTGGACCTCGGGCGTGTTCGCTCGCAGGCCCGACACCGGCGAGGCCGTCTGGTTCTACCAGTTCAGCCCGCACGACCTGCACGACTACGACGCGGTCAACGAGAACGTGCTGATCGATGCGCCCTTCCAGGGCCAGCCGCGCAAGCTGCTGGTCCGTCCTGAGCGCAACGGCTACGTGTACGTGATGGACCGCGCCACCGGCCAGGTGCTGTCGGCCACGCCGTTCGTGCACGTCACCACGAGCACCGGCGTGGACCTGCAGACCGGCGCGCTCAAGTACAACCCGCAGAAGGACCCGCGCGCGGGCGAGCCGGTGCGCAGCATCTGCCCGGCCTCGCCGGGCGCGAAGGACTGGCAGCCCTCGGCCTGGTCCCCGCGCACGCGGCTGCTCTACATCCCGCACCAGAACCTGTGCCAGGACACGGTGACATCGCAGGCGAGCTACATCGCGGGCACGCCCTACGTCGGCGCCGACGTGAAGATGTACCCGGGACCGGGCGGGCACCGCGGCGTGTTCACCGCCTGGGACGTGCTGAACGGACGCAAGGCCTGGGAGATCCGCGAGGAGTTCCCGGTGTGGAGCGGCGCGCTCGCCACCGCCGGCGACGTGGTGTTCTACGGGACCATGGACGGCTGGTTCAAGGCGGTGGACGGGCGCAGCGGCAAGGAGCTGTGGAAGTTCAAGACCGCCTCCGGGATCATCGGCCAGCCGATCAGCTACCGCGGGCCGGACGGCCGCCAGTACATCGCCGTGCTCGCGGGCGTAGGCGGATGGGCCGGGGCGATCGTGTCGGCGCGGCTGGATCCGCGCGACGGCGGCGCGGCGCTGGGCTTCGTCAACGCGATGAGGGACCTCACCCAGGTAACGCAGCCCGGCGGGATGCTCTACGTGTTCGCGCTCGGAGGACCGGCCAAGTGAAGCGCACGCTGTCGCTGCTGATTCCGATGCTGGTGGGGACGGCCGCCGTTGCCGCCGAACCCGCGCCCACCGACGTGCTGCGCGTCTGCGCCGATCCCGACAACCTGCCGCATTCGCACGCCGACGGCAGCGGCTTCGAGGACCGCATCGCGCGGCTGCTGGCCCGCGACATGGGCGTGCAACTGCAGTACGCCTGGCTGCCGGACCGCCGCGGCTTCGTGCGCAAGACCATGGGCGCGGGCCTGTGCGACGTCATCGTGGGCCTGCCCGTCGGTTTCGAGCGCGCCAGGCTCACCGCGCCGTACTACCGCTCCAGCTATGTCTGGGTGCAGCGGGCCGATGCGGGGCCGCCGCCGAAGGATTTCGACGATCCGCGCCTGGGCAGGCTGCGCATCGGCCTCCAGCTGATCGGCAACGACATGGCCGCTTCGCCGCCGGGCTTCGCGCTCGCGCGCCACGCGCCCGGCGCGCAGGTGGTCGGCTTCCCGATCGCGGGCGAGCGGCCGGCGGCGCAGCGCATCGTGGAGGCGCTGGCCGCGGGCGAACTCGACGGCGCGCTGGTGTGGGGACCGCAGGCGGGCTTCTTCGCCAGGCAGTCGCCGGTGGCCATGACCGTCGTGCGGCTGGCACCGCCGTCCGACCTGCCGCGCGACCAGCACTTCGACTTCGATATCGCCATGGGCGTGCGGCGCGACGACGCGGCCCTGCTTCAGCGGTTGCAGGACGCGGTGCGGCGGCACCAACCGGAGATCGACGCGATCCTCGCCGAATACGGCGTGCCCCGCGTCGAGATGCGGCCGTGAGCGCGAGAACCTGCCTGCTCGCCGCGCTGGCCGCGGCCTTCGCACTGGCGGGCTGCGAGCGCGAGTCCCGTTCGTTCAACACGCCCAAGGACAACTCGTCCACGGTCCCCTCGGCGCCGCGCGCCTCCACCAACCAGCCCGGGGTCCCGTTGGCCGGCGGGGTCAGGCAACCGGCCAAGGACAGCAGCCCCTACGACGACAACGCGTTCGGAGTCGCGCAGGGCAAGCGCCTCTACCGCTGGTACAACTGCAACGGCTGCCACTCGAACGGCGGCGGCGGCATGGGACCGCCGCTGATGGACGCGGAATGGCGCTACGGCAGCTCGCCGGCGCAGGTGTTCGAGAGCATCACCAAGGGCCGGCCCAACGGCATGCCCTCCTTCGGCGGCCACATCCCCGACGACCAGGTCTGGCAGATCGTGGCCTACGTGCGGTCCATGGGCGGGCAGCTGAGCAAGGACGTGTCGCCCTCGCGCTCCGACACGCTCTATCCCGGCCTGCCCGAGAACGCGCGGCCGCCGGTGCGTGCCAAGGCGGAACAGCTGCCGCCCGACCAGCCGACCGGAGGACCGCAGCGGTGAAGCGCGGCGTCGCCCTGCTGCTGCTGGCCGGCGCGGCGCTGGCCGTGTTCGCGGCCACGCCGGTGCCCGACGCGCCGCATTCCGCCCTGGACCCGATGGGGCCGCAGGCGGCCGACATCGAACGCCTGTGGCGCGTGTTCGTGCTGGTCTGCTCGGTGGTGTTCGGCGCCATCCTGGCCGTGCTGCTGTGGATCCTGTGGCGCACGCCGCGCGCGACCGAGACGTCGCCCGCACTCCGTCCCGACGCGGCCGCGCCCGAGGCGCGCAGCCGCCGCAACGTGGTGCGGGCGGTGATGGCGTCCACCGTGCTGCTGCTGTTCCTGATCGTCGCGAGCGTGTTCACCGACCACGCGATCGGCCGCATCCCGCCGCCCGACGCGCTCACGATCGAGGTCACGGCGCACCAGTGGTGGTGGACCGTGCGCTATCCGCAGGGCCAGCCGTCCGACCAGCTGGAGACCGCCAACGAGATCCACATCCCCACGGGACGGACGGTGGTGGTCAAGCTGAACTCGGAGGACGTCATCCACAGCCTCTGGATCCCCAACCTGGCCGGCAAGAAGGACCTGATCCCCGGCCGCACCGCCCTGATGAACTTCCAGGCCGACAAGCCGGGCGTGTACCGCGGCCAGTGCGCCGAGTTCTGCGGCTACCAGCATGCGCTGATGGGCCTGCTGGTGGTGGCGCACACGCCCGAGGAGTTCGAGGGCTGGCTGCAGTCGCAGCGCAAGCCGGCGACCGATCCCGGCGATCCGCGCGCGCAGCGCGGACAGCAGCTGTTCCAGTCGCTGTCCTGCGCCCTGTGCCACACGGTGCAGGGCACGCAGGCGGGCGGCAAGCGCGCGCCCGACCTCACGCACCTGGCTTCGCGCCGCACGCTGGCGGCCGGGACCTTGCCGAACACGGCCGAACACCTGTCCGCCTGGATCGCCGATCCGCAGAAGTTCAAGCCCGGCACCAACATGCCGGCCACGCCCATGTCCGCGGAGGACCTGCAGGCGATCGTGGCCTACCTGGAGACCCTCAAGTGAGGCACGGACCGCTGGGCGAGCAGCCGGACCCGCAAGCCGCGCGGCTCAAGGACGGAGACCCCCACCCCGACTCGGCCGCAGCGCGCGCGCTCGACGAGACCTGGGCCGATCCGCCCGGCCTGCTCGGCTGGTTCGCCGCCGTCAACCACAAGACGATCGCCAAGCGCTTCCTGGTGACCACGCTGGCTTTCTTCGCGGCGGGCGGGCTGCTGGCCGCGTTCATGCGCATGCAGCTGGCCCGGCCCGAGAACGGCCTGATGGGGCCGGACCTCTACAACCAGATGTTCACCATGCACGGCACGACCATGATGTTCCTGTTCGCCGTGCCGGTGATGCAGGCCATGGCCAGCTACCTGATCCCGCTGATGATCGGCGCGCGCAGCGTGGCGTTCCCGCGCATGAACGCGTTCGCGTACTGGGTGTTCCTGTTCGGCGGGCTGATGCTCTGGATCGCCTTCTTCCTCAACAGCGCGGGCGACGCGGGCTGGTTCGCCTACCCGCCGCTGTCCGGTCCGGAGTACGGCGTGGGCAAGCGCATCGACTTCTGGGCCCAGATGATCACGTTCACCGAACTCTCGGCGCTGATCGAGGCGGTGGTGATCATCACGACCGTGTTCAAGCTGCGCGCGCCGGGCATGACGCTGGCCCGCATGCCGCTGTTCGTGTGGGCGATGCTGGTGACCGCCTTCATCGTGATGTTCGCGATGCCGGCCGTGATGCTGGCCAGCACCGCGCTGCTGCTGGACCGGCTGGTAGGCACGCATTTCTACAACGCGGCCGAGGGTGGCGACCCGCTGCTGTGGCAGCACCTGTTCTGGTTCTTCGGCCATCCGGAGGTCTACCTGATCTTCATCCCCGGACTGGGCTTCCTGTCGGCGATCATCTCCACCTTCAGCCGGCGGCCGATCTTCGGCTACACGGCCATGGTGCTGTCGCTGGTCGCCACCGGTTTCCTGGCGTTCGGGCTGTGGGTGCACCACATGTTCGCCACCAACCTGCCCGAGCTGGGCAAGGCCTTCTTCACCGCGGCCAGCATCCTGATCGCGGTGCCGAGCGCGGTGCAGATCTTCTGCTGGCTGGCGACGCTGCGCGGCGGCCGGCTGGTGCTTCGCACGCCGATGCTGTTCGCCCTGTCGTTCTTCTTCATCCTGGTGCTGGGCGGCATGACCGGGCTGATGCTGGCGTCGGTGTCGCTCGACTCGCAGTTGCACGACACCTACTTCGTGGTGGCCCACCTGCACTACGTGCTGATCGGCGGGGCGGTGTTCCCGCTGTTCGGGGCGCTGTACTACTGGTATCCCAAGTTCACCGGGCGGGTGATGGGCGAGGGCCTGGGCAAGCTGTCGTTCTGGCTGATGTTCGCGGGCTTCAACGTCGCCTTCTTCCCGATGCACTGGCTGGGCCTGCAGGGCATGCCGCGGCGCGTCTACACCTACCAGGCGGGCATGGGCTGGGACTCGATGAACCTGCTGGCCACGGTGGGCGCGGTGACGCTGGCCGTCGGCATCCTTTCCACGCTGGTGAACGCGGTGCTGAGCGCCCGCCGCGGTGCAGTGGCCGGTGCCGATCCGTGGGGCGCGGGCACGCTCGAATGGGCGACCGCCTCGCCGCCCACGCCCGCCAACTTCCACGTGGTGCCCGTGGTGCACGGCGCGTACCCGCTCTGGGAGCCCACGCCCGCCGGCCAGCCGACCCACGTCGGCGGCATTTCGGCCGTCACGCGCGAACACCTGATCACGTCCGTGGTGGACGCCCAGCTGGACCACCGCACGCACTTCCCCGAACCGTCGTACTGGCCCTTCATCGCGTCGCTCGCGACCACCGCGCTGTTCGTCGGCCTGGTGTTCACGCCCTGGGCGGTGGTGTGGTTCAGCGCGCCGATCGCGCTCGCCGGCACGATCTGGTTCTGGCCCCGGCGCTCCCACGTGGCGCGGTCGCTCGCGCTGAACAGGAACCCATGATGGCGACGACCCTGGATGCCTCGCAGCTGCCGAGCTATCGCTACTCGCACCACAGCATCATGTGGTGGGGCACGCTGGGCATCATGGCCATCGAGGGCACGGTGTTCGTGCTCACGGTGGTCGCCTACTTCTACCTGCGCGGTCGCTCGGTCACCTGGCCGGTGACCGCGCTGCCGCCCGAGCTGCTGTGGGGCACGCTGAACACGCTGATCCTGCTCGCCAGCCTGGTGCCCAACCACTTCGCCAAGAAGGCGGGCGAGCACCAGGACCTGCGCGGCGTGCGGTTGTGGCTGGGCATCAGCCTCCTGTTCGGCCTCGCGTTCCTGGTGGTGCGGGCCTTCGAGTTCGCGGGACTCAACGTGCGCTGGGACAGCAATGCGTACGGCTCGGTCGTGTGGATGCTGCTGGGCCTGCACACCACCCACCTGGCGACCGACTTCTACGATTCGGTGGTGCTGGAGCTGCTGTTCTTCACCGGCCCGCTGGACGCCTCGCGCTTCGTGGACGTGAGCGAGAACTCGTTCTACTGGTACTTCGTGGTGTGGACCTGGATCCCGATCTACCTGGTGATCTACTGGGGCGCGCGCGGGCTCTAGGAGAAAGAAGGCGATGCGCATCTTCCTCGGACTCATCGTCGCGCCCAGCCTGGCGCTGGCCTGCCAGAGCCTGATGCTGGCGCTGGTCGCGCCGGCGTGCTCGGAGCAGACGCGCGCGGGCTTGCACGTGGTCGCCGCAGCCTTCCTGGCCGTGACCGTGCTGCTGGCGCTGAACAGCGCACGCGGCGCCGGGCCGCACGGCGCGGAGGGCGGGCCCGTCGCGACACGTCGCTTCCTCGGTGCCTGCGCCACGGCGGTCGCTTCGCTGTCCGCGCTCGTGATTCTCATGATGTGGGTCGCCGCATGGGTGCTCTCGCCCTGTTCCTGATCGCGGCGCTGCTGCCGCCCGCGGCCCGGGCGCACACGCCCGAAGGCCTGCCGACCGCTGCTTCGCTGTGGCACTGGAGCGTCGAGCCCTGGGTCGTCGGGCTGCTGCTCGTGTCCGCGCTGCTGTACGCGCGCGGCGTGTGGCGCCTGTGGGCCACGGCCGGATGGGGCCGCGGCATCGGTGCGGCGCCCGTCATCGCCTTCGGCGGCGGCTGGCTGGCGCTGGTGGTCGCGCTGGCCTCGCCGCTCGACACGCTGGGCGGGCGCCTGTTCTCGGCGCACATGCTGCAGCACGAGCTGCTGATGGTGGTCGCCGCGCCGCTGCTGGTGATGGGCCGGCCGCTGGCGGCGTGGACCTGGGCCTTCGGGGCGTCGAACCGGCGGCGCATCGGCCGCGCGGTGCAGGCGCGCTGGCTGGCCTCCGGCTGGTCCGCGCTCACCGACCCGGTGGTGGCCTGGTGCCTTCACGCCAGCATCCTGTGGGTGTGGCACGTGCCGGTGCTGTTCTCCGCCGCGCTGCGGCACGAGGGGGTCCACATCCTGCAGCACTCCAGCTTCCTGATCAGCGCGCTGTTCTTCTGGTGGACCGCGCTCGGCCACGATCCGCGCGTCGGCCGCGGGACCGGCGTCGCCGTCGCCGCGCTGTTCACGACCATGCTGCACACCGGCGCACTCGGCGCGCTGCTCAGCCTGGCGCCCACGCCCTGGTACGCGCCGTACCTGGAGACCACCACGGCGCTCGGCATGGATCCGCTGGACGACCAGCAGCTCGGCGGGCTGGTGATGTGGGTGCCCTCGGGCCTCGCGTACGTGATCGCCGCGATCGGATTGCTGGGCCGCATGCTCACCAGACAGCAGCGGGCCTGACCTGGCGACAGGGTCATGGGCTTGCGCTAGCATGCGCCGCCATGGCCTACATGCTGCTGATCATGGAAGAGCCCGCCCAGCGGGCCACCCGCACCGACGCCGAAGGGCGCGAGGTGTTCGACCGCATGGTCCGCTGGGGCAACGGGCTCAAGGAGCGGGGCCTGCTCAAGGCGATGGAATCGCTCAGCTCGCCCGACGGGGAGGCGGCCCGGGTGCAGGTGCGGGCCGGCAAGCCCAGCCTGATGGACGGCCCTTTCGCCGAAGCCAAGGAGATGGTGGGCGGCTTCTTCCTGCTCAGCTGCGACACGCGCGAGCAGGCGCTGGCCCTGGCCCGGGAATGCCCGGCCGCCGAATGGGCCACGGTCGAGGTGCGCAAGCTCGGCCCCTGCTACACCTGATCGCGGGTCGGGGTTTGTACCGACCGGGCCGGTTGTCGATTTCCGGTCTGCTGCTTCGTCGTGGTGGTGAAGGGCGCGCGGGCGCCCGATCGGAAAGGACTGCCCCATGCCCCAGACCAGCACCTGCCTGTGGTTCGACCGCCAGGCCCAGGACGCGGCGGACTACTACGTCTCGCTGTTCCCCAACTCCCGGATCGTCGCGACCACGCACTACACCGCCGGCGCGGCCATGCCGGAGGGCTCGGTGCTGACCGTCAGCTTCGAGCTCGACGGCCGGCTCTACACCGGCTTGAACGGCGGCCCGCACTTCAGCCTGTCGCCGGCGGTCTCGCTGGTGGTCCATTGCCGCGACCAAGACGAGATCGACCGCTACTGGGACGCCCTGTCGGCCGAGCCGGCCGCCGAGCAGTGCGGCTGGGTCAGGGACCGCTTCGGCGTGTCGTGGCAGATCGTGCCCGAGCAGCTGTTCGACATGCTGCAGCACCGCGACCCCCAGCGCCGCAAGCGCGTGATGGACGCGGTGATGGGCATGAAGAAGATCGACCTGCGGCAGCTGCAGGATGCCTTCGAGTGAAGCCGGGACGAAAGGAGAACGCGATGAAGAAGACGCTGAATTTCCCGATCTGGATCCAGGCGCCGCGCGACACCGTGTGGTCCGTGATGCTGGACCGCGCCACCTACGAGCAATGGACAGCCGCGTTCTGCGAGGGCTCGACCTACGAGGGCGGCTGGAAGCAGGGCGACCGGATCCTCTTCGTCACGCCCAGCGGCGACGGCATGGTCTCGCAGATCGCCGAGAGCCGCCGGCCCGAGTTCGTGTCCATCCGCCACCTGGGCATGATCGCCAACGGCGTGGAGGACACCACCAGCGAACAGGCGCGCGCCTGGACGCCCGCCTTCGAGAACTACAGCTTCGCCGAGGCGAATGGCGGCACGCAGCTGCAGGTCGACGTGGACGTGCCCCCCGACTACGAGCAGTTCATGAGGGAGACCTTCCCGAAGGCGCTGGGCAAGCTCAAGGAACTCTGCGAAAGGAGGCCGTCATGAATCCCGTCGTCCACTTCGAGCTCCCCTGCGACGACCGCGATCGCGTCGCGCGGTTCTTCGAGCAGGCCTTCGGCTGGAAGATCCAGAAGCTCGGCCCCGAGATGGGCAGCTACATGCTCGCCACCACCGCCGAACACGACACGCGGCCCGACGGCTTCCGCGGCGCGATCAACGGCGGCTTCTTCCTGCGCGATCCCCAGATGCCCGCGCAGCTGCCCGGTATCGTGATTGCCGTGCCCGACATCCGCGAATCGATGAAGCGCGTCACGCAGGCCGGCGGCCAGGTGCTCGGCGAGCCGATGGACATCCCCGGCGTGGGCGCGTACGTGGCCTTCCTGGACACCGAAGGCAACCGCTCCAGCATGCTGCAGCCGCTGCCCATGGGCCGTTGAGGCCGGGAGAAGAACCATGCGCTTCATCATCATGGTCCGCGCCAACGCGGACACCGAAGCCGGCCGCTTCCCGCCCGACGCCGACCAGCTGATGGCCGACATGGCCGCCTACCACGAGGAACTGGCCAAGGCGGGCGCGCTGCTCGACGCCAACGGACTTCGGCCCTCGAGCGAGGGCTTCCGCATCCGCTGGGACGGCGGCCGCCAGCAGGTGGTCGACGGGCCCTACGCCGAGAGCAAGGAATTGGTCGCCGGCTACACGCTGATCCAGGTGCGCAGCCGCGAGGAGGCGCTGGAATGGGCGCGCCGCTTTCCCAACCCCATGGGCGAGGGCCGCACGGCGGAGATCGAGGTGCGGCCGCTCTACGAGATGGAACACTTCGAGCAGCTGGGCGTGCATGGCGCCGAGCGGTTCCAGAAGCTCGGCACGCTGGATTGACACGTCGAACAACAAGGAGAACGACACATGGCCCGCAAGATCTTCGTCAACCTGCCCATCCGCGACATGGAACGCTCCAAGGCGTTCTTCGGCGCGCTGGGCTTCTCGTTCAACCCGCAGTTCACCAACGACCAGGGCGCCTGCATGGTGATCAGCGAGGACATCTTCGCCATGCTGCTGGTGGAGCCGTTCTTCCAGACCTTCACGAAGAAGCCGATCGCCGACGCGCGCAAGAGCACCGAGGTGCTGGTGTGCCTGTCGTGCGAGAGCCGGGCCGAGGTGGACGGGCTGGTGAAGAAGGCGCTGGCCGCCGGCGGCACCGCGCCCAACGCGCCGCAGGACCACGGCTTCATGTACGGCCACGGCTTCGAGGACCTGGACGGCCACGTGTGGGAACTGGTGTGGATGGATCCCGCGGCCACCCCGCCGCAGGCCTGAGCGGCCGCGAAAGCCGATGCATTCCGCGGTCCACCAGGCCATCGCCGCCGTCTGGCGCATCGAGTCGGCCAAGGTGGTGGCCGTGGTCGCGCGCATGGTGCGCGACGTGGCCGTCGCCGAGGAGCTGGCGCAGGAGGCCCTGGTCTCCGCGCTGGAGCGCTGGCCGATCGACGGCCTGCCCGACAAGCCCGGGGCCTGGCTCATGGCGGCGGCCAAGAACCGCGCGCTGGACCACCTGCGCCACCTGCAGATGCGCGAGCGCAAGCACGAGGAGCTGGGACGCGACCTGGAAGCGCAGGAGGCGCTGATCGTGCCGGACTTCACCGATGCGCTGGATGAGGCGCGGCAGGACGAGATCGGCGACGACCTGCTGCGCCTGATGTTCACCGCCTGCCATCCGGCGCTGCCGACCGAGGCTCGCGTGGCGCTCACGCTCAAGCTGCTGGGCGGCCTTTCCACGCACGAGATCGCACGCGCGTTCCTCGTGCCCGAGGCGACGGTGGCGCAGCGCATCGTGCGTGCCAAGCAGAAGCTGCGTGATGCGCATATCCCCTTCGAGGCACCGCGCGGAGAGGAGCTGGACGAGCGGCTGGCTTCGGTGCTGGAGGTGGTCTACCTCGTGTTCAACGAGGGCTACACCGCCACCGCCGGCGAGGACTGGATGCGCCCCGCGCTCGCCGACGAGGCGCTGCGCCTGGGACGCATGCTGGCCGAACTGGCGCCGGGCGAGCCGGAAGCGCACGGCCTGGCGGCGCTGATGGAGCTGCAGGCCTCGCGCATGAAGTCGCGCACCGATCCGCAGGGCCGGCCGATCCTGCTGGCCGACCAGGACCGCTCGCGCTGGGACCCCCTGTTGATCCGCCGCGGCCTCGCTGCGCTGGCGCGGGCGGAAGCGCTGTCGACGCGTCGCGGGCCGTACACCCTGCAGGCCGCAATCGCCGCCTGCCATGCGCGCGCGACGACGTCGGAGGCGACCGACTGGAAGCGCATCGCGTTGCTGTATGGCGAGCTGGCGCAGGTCGCGCCTTCGCCGGTGGTGGAACTCAATCGGGCGGTGGCGGTCGGCATGGCGGACGGACCGGCGCAGGGGCTGGCCATCGTGGAGCGATTGCTGCAGGACAAGTCGCTGCGCCAGTACCACTGGCTGCCCAGCGTGCAGGGCGACCTGCTGGAGAAGCTGGGGCGGCGGGAGGAGGCGCGCGACGCCTTCCTGCGAGCGGCGGAGCTGGCGGGGAATGCGCGGGAGAAGGCGCTGCTGATGGCGCGGGCGGGGAAGAGCTGACCTGTCATCCCCGCGGAGGCGGGGATCCAGTGCTTTCAGTGGAAGGCCGAAGAAGGCGGAAGCTCTGGGTCCCCGCCTCCGCGGGGACGACGCGGCTCAGCGCTTGTTCGGCGGCCCCGCCAGCGGCCGCTCGGTGTAGCGCGACTTGCGCTTCTTCTTCGCGGGCGCCGGCGCGGGGGGCGGCGGGGTCGCGGTCTTCCCCACCACCACCTTCTTGCCGAAGCCCAGGTCTTCCTCGGTCAGGCCGTAGTACGTGATCAGGTCCTTCATCCGCGCGATCACCAGCTCGACCTCCTTGCGGCGCACCTCCTCGGCCCGCTTCTTGAGCTGCTCGATCTCGTCCAGCATCTGGCTGTAGCTCTTCTGGTTCTTCCTCACGGTCTTCCTTTCCGCCGGCCGCGCCGTATCGCTGCAGCCAGTATGGCGTGGCAACGCGGCCGGGCGCGTCGGACGGCTCCCACGGCCGAGTCGTGCGGGACAATGGCGGCCATGACGCGCACCGCCACACCCGGATTCGCCGGCTTCGAGGACGAATTCGTCGACGGCCTCAAGACCATCTTCGAGGACAGGGTTGCCTTCAACCGCGTGCTGGGCCTGAAGATCACCCGGCTCGACCCGCAGCTCGTGGAAGGCCGCATCGCGATGAAGAAGGAACTGGTCGGTCACTTCATCCACAACCGGGTGCACGGCGGCGCGGTGGCGGCTGGCCTGGACGCGATGGGCGGCCTGGCCTGCATGGCCGCGATCGGCGCCCGCCACATGGACGAGCCGCCGCTCGCGCGGCTGCACCGCTTCGGCAAGCTCGGCACGATCGACATGCGCATCGACTTCCTGCGCCCCGCGGTCGGCGACCATTTCGACCTGCGCGCCGAAGTGCTGCGGCTGGGCTCGCGGGTGGCGTCCACCCGCATGGAATTCCGCGACGCGCAGGGCAAGCTGCTGTCCACCGGCGCCGCCGCCTACATCGTCTCCTGACCCCCAGATGAAACCGATCACCCTCAAGGGCAAGCCGCTGGCCGAAGGCCGGCTGCCGGCACTCTGCATCCCGCTGGTCGCTCGCACCGCCGACGCGTTGCGGCTCGAGGCCGCCGCCGCCGGACGCTTCGCGCCTGACCTGGTCGAGTGGCGGGTGGACTTCTTCGAAGGACTGGCACGCACCGGCGAGGTCGTGGCCCTGGCGGCGGAGATCCGTCGGGCGGCCGGCGCGCCGCTGCTCTTCACGCGCCGCTCCGAGCGCGAAGGCGGTCAGAAGATCGCCCTGGCCGAGCCGCAGGTCGTCGAGCTCTACCGCGCCGTCTGCGCCGCGGGCGCGGCCGACATCGTGGACATGGAGATGGAAGCCGAGCGCGCGCACCTGGACGCGGTGCGCGAAGCGGCGCGCGCCCAGGGCATCGCGCTGCTGCTCTCGTTCCACGACTTCAACGCCACGCCGTCCGCCGACCAGCTGCTGGCGCGCTACCGCCAGGCCCAGGCGCTGGGCGGCGACATCGGCAAGCTGGCCGTCATGCCCCGATCCAGCGCCGACGTGCTGGCGCTGCTGCAGGCCACGCTGCAGGCTTCCTCGGAGTTGGCTATCCCCGTCGCGGGGATGTCGATGGGCGCGCTGGGCGCGGTCAGCCGGCTGGCGGGCGGGCAGTTCGGTTCGGCGCTGACCTTCGCGGTCGGCCAGGCCGCCTCGGCGCCGGGCCAGTTGCCCATCGAGGAACTGCGCCGCGCGCTGGCGCTGCTGCGCCGCGCATCAGTCGGGGCGGGGTGATTCCGGCGTTTCCTGCCGCACTTCGGTCAGCAGGTTCCAGCAGACCAGGAACATCGCGGCGATCACCGGCCCGATGACGAAGCCGTTCAGGCCGAACAGGCTGATGCCGCCGACCGTGGCGACCAGCACCAGGTAGTCCGGCATGCGCGTGTCGCGGCCCACCAGGATGGGGCGCAGCACGTTGTCCACCAGGCCGATGACCAGCACGCCCCAGAGCGTCAGGCCGATGCCGGCCAGCATCTGCCCGGTGAAGACCAGGTACAGCGCCACCGGCGCCCAGACCAGTGCCGCGCCGACCGCGGGCAGCAGCGACAGCAGGGCCATCAGCGCGCCCCACAGCATCGGTCCCGGAATCTCCAGGTACCAGAACGCGATGGCGCCCAGCGCGCCCTGCACCAGCGCGACCACCACGTTGCCCTTGACCGTCGCGCGCACCACGGTGACGAACTGCGACAGCAGCTTGCGGGTCTGCTCCGGCCGCAGCGGCACCGAGCGCTCGATGCGCGCGGCCAGCGCGCTGCCGTCGCGCAGCAGGAAGAACAGCACGTACAGCATGATGAAGAAGGAGACCACGAAGTCCAGCGTGATCTGGCCCAGGCCGACCAGGCTGCTGGTGATGGCCTGGCCGCTGCGCTGCACGAGCTCGCCGATGCGCTGCAGCACGGCCGGCAGGTCGTTCAGGCCGAAGCGCTGCAGGATGTCCTGGGCCCAGGCCGGCAGCATGTCCATCGCGTGCTGCAGCGACTGGCCCGGCTGCAGCTGGCCGGTCTTGATCTTCTGGAACACCACCGAGGCCTGCTCGATCACCGAAGCGCTGACCAGCGCCAGCGGCACGATGACGATCACCACGATGGTCATCAGCGTGAGAAAGGCCGCCACCGACGGCTTGCGGCTGGCGCGGCGGCGCACCCGCAGGTGCATGGGCCAGAACACCAGCGCCAGGAACAGCGCCCACAGCACCGCGCCGGCCAGCGGCCAGAGAACGAGCAGGAAGGCGGCGGAGAACCCGACCACCAGCCAGAGCAGCGTCTTGTGCTCCAGGGCCGGGGAGCTGAGCGGGTCGGGCGGCTGGTCGTTCATGCGGCCGAGGGTAGCACCGGGCTCAGGCGTGCGGGGGGATGGGCCGGGGCCTTCCCTCGTCGTCGATCGCCACGTAGGTGAGCGAGGCCTCGGTGACCTTCACGAACTGGCCCTGGGCGCCGAAGCGCTCGGCGTAGACCTCCACCTTCACCGAGATCGAGGTGCGGCCGATGCGCGAGACGTTCGCGTAGAACGACAGGATGTCGCCCACCCGCACGGGCTGCTTGAACACGAACTCGTTGACCGCGACGGTGGCCATCCGCCCCTGGACGTAGCGCGCCGGGATCACGGCGCCGGCCAGGTCGACATGGGCCATGACCCAGCCGCCGAAGATGTCGCCGTTGCCGTTGGTGTCGGCCGGCATGGGGATCACCTTGAGGACGAGTTCCTTGTCGCTGGGCGGGGTGGCCGGGCCGAGCGGCGAGTGGGCCGGCGAGCCGCCGGGATTCGATGACATGGGCACAATCTCTCCTCGCGAACCCGTGGATTGTCCCTGATGCGCCGAGCCGGCGAAGCTGCCTCATCCTCCTACGTCCCCGCCTCCGGCCCCGCCGCCGCCCCGAAGAAGGGCGCCGACTGGGCGGTCCTCAAGCGCCTGCTGCCCTACCTGTGGGAATACAAGTGGCGGGTCGCGGCGGCGCTGGCCTTCATGATCGGCGCCAAGCTGGCCAACGTGGGCGTGCCCGTGCTGCTCAAGCACCTGGTCGACGCGATGAGCCTGAAGCCGGGCGACCCGGCCGCGGTGCTGGTGGTGCCGATGGGGCTGCTGCTGGCCTACGGCCTGCTGCGTTTGTCCACGTCGCTCTTCACCGAACTGCGCGAGCTGGTGTTCGCCAAGGCCACGCAGGGCGCGGCCCGCAGCATCGCGCTGCGCACCTTCGAGCACCTGCATTCGCTGTCGCTGCGCTTCCACCTGGAGCGCCAGACCGGCGGCATGACGCGCGACATCGAGCGCGGGGTGCGCGGCATCGAGTCGCTGATCTCGTACTCGCTCTACAGCATCGTGCCCACCTTCATCGAGGTGGCGCTGGTGCTGGGCATCCTGGCCGTGCGGTTCGACGCCTGGTTCGCCTGGATCACGTTGATCGCGCTGGCGCTGTATGTCGTGTTCACGGTCAGCGTGACCGAATGGCGCACCAAGTTCCGCCGCGAGGCCAACGAATTCGACTCGGCCGCCCACACGCGCGCCATCGATTCGCTGCTGAACTACGAGACGGTCAAGTACTTCAACAACGAGGGCTTCGAAGCCAACCGCTACGACGAGAGCCTGGAGAAGCTGCGCCGCGCCCGGCTGAAGTCGCAGACCACGCTGTCGATGCTCAACACGGGACAGCAGCTCATCATCGCCGTGGGCCTGGTGGCCATGCTGTGGCGCGCCACGCAGGGCGTGGTCGAGGGCCGCATGACGCTGGGCGACCTGGTGATGATCAACGCCTTCATGATCCAGCTGTACATCCCGCTCAACTTCCTGGGCGTGCTGTACCGCGAAATCAAGCAGAGCCTCACCGACCTCGACAAGATGTTCGCGCTGATGGAGAAGGAGCGCGAGGTGGCCGACCGGCCCGGCGCGCCGGCGCTGCAGCTGGGTCCGGGCGAGGCGACGGTGCGGTTCGAGCACGTCACCTTCGGGTACGAGCCGGCGCGAGTGATCCTGCACGACGTCAGCTTCGAGATCCCGGCCGGGCGCACGGTGGCGGTGGTCGGGCCTTCAGGCTCGGGCAAGTCCACGCTGGCCCGGCTGCTGTACCGGTTCTACGACGTGCAGCAGGGACGCGTGTGCATCGCGGGCCAGGACCTGCGCGAGGTCGCGCAGGGCAGCGTGCGCCGCGCCATCGGCATCGTTCCGCAGGACACGGTGCTGTTCAACGACACCGTCGAATACAACATCGCGTACGGCCGCCCCGGCGCGAACCGGGAAGATGTGGAGGAGGCGGCGCGCGCGGCCCGCATCCATGCCTTCATCGAGGGAACGCCGCGCGGCTACCAGACCATGGTGGGCGAGCGCGGCCTGAAGCTTTCGGGCGGCGAGAAGCAGCGCGTGGCGATCGCCCGCACGCTGCTGAAGGACCCGCCGATCCTGATCTTCGACGAGGCCACTTCGGCGCTGGACTCGGCCAACGAGCGCGCCATCCAGGCCGAGCTCAAGAGCGCGGCCCAGAACAAGACCACGCTGCTGATCGCGCACCGGCTGTCGACGGTGATCGATGCGCACGAGATCCTGGTGATGGACGCCGGCCACATCGTCGAGCGCGGCACTCACCAGCAGCTGCTGGCGCGCGGCGGCCGCTACGCACAGATGTGGCGTCTCCAGCAGGAGAGCGGGGACGACGTGGCGGCAGCGCAGCCGGCCTGAACCCCGTCATTCCCGCGAAGGCGGGAATCCAGGGCTTCCGCCTTTCAGCGCCTTGCCTTTTCCAGCGCTGCCCGCGCCAGCTGTTCCGCGTGCACCGAGTCCTCCAGCGGCGACCGGCACAGCCCCGCGTGCTCGTAATTCAGGTTCTCGTACAGCTCAGCCAGCTCGGGCATCGCCGCCAGCAGCGATTCGAGCGCGGTGTCGTGCGGATGGTCTCGCAGGCCGGCGTTGATCTGGGCGATCACGGACCGGTACTGGTCGGCGTCGACCGGCACGCTGCTGCGCTCCATCTTGCGGAGCAACTGCACCAGCGTGACCAGGTTGCGGTGGGTGGTCAGCGGGGTGGTCATGCCTGCCAGTTATGGCCCTTCGCGGCGATTGCAAGCGGACCGGCTGCGACAATCGACGCCATGCAGATCCAGGAAAAAGCGCCGTACGACACCCCCTTCGAGTGGATCGGCGGCGAGGAGAAGGTGAAGGCCCTGGTCGACCGGTTCTACGACCTGATGGACCTGGACCCCGGCTACACGGCGCTGCGCGCCGCCCACGGCAGCACGCTGGAGAACGCGCGCCAGCGGCTGTTCTGGTTCCTGTGCGGCTGGCTCGGAGGCCCGCAGCACTACACCGAGCGCTTCGGCCATCCGCGCCTGCGCGCGCGCCACCTGCCGTTCAAGATCGGCATCCGCGAGCGCGACCAGTGGCTGGCCTGCATGGACCAGGCCATGGGCGAGGTCGGCGTCGACGAGAAGCTGCGCGCGCGCCTGCGCGATTCGTTCTTCCAGACCGCGGACTGGATGCGCAACGTAGCCGCCTGAGCTCAGCCATTCCATAATCTCCCGCGTCGGACAACCACGGGAGGGGCGCATGTCGACGACGGGCTGGGTCTTGGTGGCGATCGGCGCCGGTGTGGCGATGTGGGCCGTGGCCGCCTACAACGGGCTGGTGCAGCGGCGCAACCGCATCAACAACGCGTTCGGTCAGATCGACGTGCAGCTCAAGCGCCGCTACGACCTGGTGCCCAACCTGGTGGACGTGGCCAAGCGCTACCTGACGCACGAGGCGGCCACGCTGGAAGCGGTGATCCGTGCCCGCGGCGCGGCGGTGGCGGCGGCTGAAGGCGCGCGATCCGCGCCGGCCAGCGCGGCGGCCGTGGCGGCGCTCTCGCAGGCCGAAGAGGCCCTGGGCGGCAGCCTGGGCCGCCTGCTGGTAGTCGCCGAGGCCTATCCCGAACTCAAGGCCGACGAGACCCTGCGCTCGCTCAGCGAGGAACTGGCCAGCACCGAGAACCGCATCGGCTTCGCCCGCCAGGCCTACAACGACGAAGTGCTGGAATACAACGACGCCGCGCTGCGCTTCCCGGAAGTGGTGGTGGCGCGCCTGTTCGGCTTCAACGAGGCGGGGATGCTCAAGTCCACGCAGAGCGAGCAGGAGCGGCAGGCGCCGCGGGTCGCCTTCTAAAGCTCCTTCATGCGCTTCTTCGAGCTGCAGGACCGCGCGCGGGCGGAATCGCTGCGACTGGTCCTGTTGTTCGCACTGGCGGTGGCCGGCACGGTGGTCGGCGTGCATGTCGCGCTGGCCGCGATCTTCTGGACGCTGGACCTCGTCACGCCGCTGGCGCTGGGCGTGCCGCGCGGCTTCCTCGCGATCAACGTCGGCGTCACGCTGATGCTGGTGCTGGGCGGCTGGTGGATCGAAGCCAGCAACCTGCGTGCGCGCGGCGGCGCCGAGCGGCTGGCGCGTCGCATCGGGGCGCGCGAGGCGCGGCCCTCGGTGTCGGCGGCGGAACAGCGGCTGTGCAACATCGTCGACGAGGTCTGCATCGCCGCCCACATGCCGCGGCCGTTCGCGATGGTGGTGCCG
>JAEWBU010000060.1 GCA_023390985.1 Pseudomonadota bacterium | reverse complement strand
GCCCGTCGCCGCCCCGGCTCCGGCCCCGGCTCCCCAGCCGCCCGCCGCCACCAAGGTGACGTACGCCGCCGACGCCTTCTTCGACTTCGACAAGGCCGTGCTCAAGCCGGAAGGCCGCGCCAAGCTGGACGACCTGGTCGGCAAGGTCAAGGACATCAACCTGGAAGTGATCATCGCCGTCGGCCACACCGACTCCGTGGGCGCTGACAACTACAACCAGCGTCTGTCCGTGCGTCGCGCCGAGGCCGTCAAGTCCTACCTCGTGTCCAAGGGCATCGAGAAGAACCGCGTCTACACCGAAGGCAAGGGCGAGAAGCAGCCGGTCGCCGACAACAAGACCAGCGAAGGCCGCGCGAAGAACCGCCGCGTGGAAATCGAAGTGGTCGGCACCCGGGCCAACCGCTAAGCCTTCACCCGAAGGTGCAACAAAGGCCCGGTTCGCCGGGCCTTTTTCTTTGATCCCCGCATTTGCGGGCAAGATTCGAGCATGAGCGCAAGCAGCAGCGTCAACGCCGACCCGGCCGAGCTGGCCAAGTTCTCCGAACTCGCCCACCGCTGGTGGGACACCGAAAGCGAATTCGCCCCGTTGCACCGGATCAATCCGCTGCGCCTGGGCTGGATCGAGTCGCAGGTGCCCCTGGCGGGCAAGCGCGCTCTCGACGTCGGCTGCGGCGGCGGCATCCTCGCCGACGCGATGGCGCGCCAGGGCGCGAACGTACTGGGCATCGACCTCGCCACCAAGGCACTGCGCGTGGCCCAGCTGCATGCGCTGGAGGCCGGAACGCCGAACGTGCGGTACCGCGAGGTCAGCGTCGAGGCGCTGGCGACGGAGAAGCCCGGCGAGTTCGACGTGGTCACCTGCATGGAGATGCTGGAACACGTGCCCGACCCCGGCTCGGTGGTGCGTGCCTGCGCCGACCTCGTCAAGCCCGGCGGGTGGGTGTTCTTCTCCACGCTCAATCGCAACCCGAAATCATTCCTTTTCGCCATCGTGGGCGCCGAGTACGTGCTGAACCTGCTGCCGCGCGGCACCCACGAGTACCTGAAGTTCATCCGTCCCAGCGAGCTGGCGTCGTTCTGCCGCGCCGCGGGGCTCGAGTGGGTCGAGACCAAGGGACTGGACTACAACCCGCTGCTTCGCCGCTACCGGCTGAGCCGCGACACGTCCGTCAACTACCTCGTCGCGACCCGGAGGCGCTGACATGTTCCGCGACATCCGTGCCGTGCTGTTCGACCTGGACGGCACGCTGATCGACAGTGCACCGGACCTCGGCGCCGCGGCCGACCAGATGCGCCTCGCGCGCGACCTGCCCTCGCTGCCGCTGGATCACTACCGCCCGATGGCCGGCGCCGGCGCGCGCGGCATGCTGGGTGTCGCCTTCGGCATCACGCCCGATCACGAGGACTTCCCCGCGCTGCGCGAGGAGTTCTTCCGCAACTACGAGCAGCGCATGACACGCGACACCTTCGCGTTCGACGGCGTGGCGGAACTGCTGTCCCGCCTGCGCGAGCTCGGGTTCGCCTGGGGCGTGGTCACCAACAAGTCGATGCGCTTCACCGGGCCGCTGACCCAGGCGATGCCGCTGTTCGCCACCGCCGGCGCCATCGTCGGCGGCGACAGCACGCCGCATTCCAAGCCGCACCCCGCGCCGCTGTTCGAAGCCGCGCGCCAGCTGGGCCTGCGTCCGGAGCAGTGCATCTACGTCGGCGACGACGAGCGCGACGTGGCGGCCGGGCGCGCGGCCGGCATGCCGACCGTGGCGGCCACCTACGGCTACCTCGGCGGTACGCCCGACGTGGACCGCTGGAATCCCGACGCGAGGATTTCTTCGCCGCTGGCGCTGCTTCCGCTCTTGCAAAGCCGTCCGGCGTCCTAAAATACGTCTTCCTGGGGCTGCACCGGTTTCGACGTGGGTTCGGACACGCAGCAGGGCATGTCGAGGGTCAGATCACCTCGTTAATCCAGCTGAAACAAACCAACTGCGAACGACGAACGTTACGCACTCGCCGCTTAAACACCGGTGAGCCTCACAACAGCTGGTCCATGGGCTGGGCCGGGGTCGCAAGGTCCCGGTTGTGAGGGAATCCACATGGGCTGGTCCCTACCCGGGTGCCTTGGGTGGGGACGAGAAAATAGGGCACTGGCAACCGGCATAGCGTGCGTCTGCGCGATGCCGGGGGCGAGATCCAAAACAGAGCGCTAAACATGTAGAACTGCGCGGAGAAGGCTTGCGGACGCGGGTTCAATTCCCGCCAGCTCCACCACCACACCCTGAGGCCGTTCAGCGTTCGCGCTGAACGGCCTTTTTCGATGCATGAACTCGACCCTCGATGAGCTGACGCAACGTTTCCGCCAAGGCCACCACGCCCAGGCGATCGCCGACTGCGAGTCGTGGTGCCGGCGGCATCCGGACGACCGGAAGGCCCGCCGGCTGTGCGCCAAGATGCACGCGCTCACCCGCAGCCATGCGCGGGCGCTGGAACTGTTCCGCGAACTGCGCGATCCGCAGCGCGAAGACGCCGAGATCCTGTTCAACATCGGCCTGTGCGAGAAGGAACTCGCGCAGTTCAGCGCCGCGGCGGACACGTTCGGCATCTACACCGCGAAGTTCGCGGCCGATGCGGGCGGTTGGGCCAACCTCGCCGAATGCCGGTTCGAGCTCGGCGATTTGGCGGCGGGCCAGGTCAGCGCCAGGCGGGCCATCGCGATCGACGCGACGTTCGCGCGGGAACTGGCCGAGTCGCGCGCCACGCGCGGCGACGCGCTGCAGAACGAAGGCCGACCGGTCGATGCGGTGACGCAGTACAGGGCCGCGCTGGCGCTGGCGCCGGGCCACGCCGCGGCGCTCAAGAACGCCACGCTCTGCCTGCTGGAACTCGATCGCGCGCCGGAGGGCATCGCGCTTTGCCGCGAGGTGATGAACGCGGACCCGGGCAACCTGACCGCCAGGCTCGGCGCCGAATGGCTGCTCAGCCAGATCGTGCCGCTGTGGCACGTGCCGATGATGAACGAGCACGAGCGCAACGAGGCCTTCCACAAGGGCCTGCAATCGGCGGCGCCCGGCAAGACCGTGTTCGAGATCGGCACGGGGTCCGGCCTGCTGGCGATGATGGCCGCGCGCGCCGGCGCCGAGCACGTGCACACCTGCGAGGCCGTGCCGCTGGTCGCCGACACCGCCCGCCGCATCGTGGCGCGCAACGGCTACGCCGACCGCGTCACCGTACTGTCCAAGCCGTCGCAGGCCGTCCAGGTTGGCGCGGACCTGCCGGCCCGCGCCGATGTCCTGGTGCACGAGGTCTTCTCCAGCGAACTGCTGGGCGAGCACGTGCTGGCCGCGATCGAGGACGCCAAGGCGCGCCTGCTCAAGCCGGGCGGTCGCGTGCTGCCCTGCGCAGCCAGCATCATGATCGCGCTCGTCGGCGGCGACGACATCGCGCGCAACGTCCTGGTTGGCGAATCGTTCGGTTTCGACCTGAGCGACTTCAACGCCATCCGCCCGCGCAAGCGCCCGCTGCAGCGCGAGGACCTGTCGCCGGTTCTGCTGAGCGCCGACGTCGAAGCCTTCCGCTTCGATTTCATGAAGCGCGACACCTTTCCCGCGGAGCGCCGTCGCATCGAGATCGCCGCGACGCAGCCCGGGAAGTGCTACGGGCTGATCCAGTGGATCCACATCGAGATGGGCGAGGGCGTCAGCTTCGAGAACCATCCCGCGCGTCCGCGCGCCGTGTCCAACTGGCAGCACACGATCTACTCGTTCGACCACCCGATCGAATTGCGTGCCGGTACCGTGATCCCGGTGGACGCGTGGCACGACCGGTCCAAGCCGTGGTTCGAGCCGGCGCCCACGAAGTCCTACACGCATGCGTGATCGTCCTACACCCCGCGTGAAGGCTCGCTCCTAGATTGGCTCCTCGCAGCGCGCGGCTGCGCTGCGGTTCGAGCCACCCGCACGTCGAGGACGAGACATGCACCAATCCCCCCAGAAACAGCTCGGCGGCTTCCGCCGCGAGAAGTTCGCTGCCCTGGAGGCCCTTGCCGGCGAAGACGACGTCGACCGCCGCATGCAACGCGAAGACCAGCCCAAGGCCCGAAAATTCTCGATGCGCGAGGAGATCGCGCGCGAGGAACGCGCCAGCCGCCAGCATCCACGCGGCTGATCGCGGCGCGCGCGGCGGCATGCCGCATACTGCGCGCCCGATGCAACTCCAGCAGATCCTCTTCAGCCAGGGCTTCGGCACGCGCCGCGTTTGCGCGGGCCTGGTGGAACAGGGCTTCGTGACCGTGCAGGGCGATCCCTGCACGGACCCGTACGCCGACTACGAACCCACCGGCCTGCGCTTTTCCGTGCAGGGGCGCGACTGGGTCTTCCATGAGAAGGCCTACCTCGTGCTGCACAAGCCCGCGGGTTACGAGTGCTCGCAGAAGCCCGGTGCCTGGCCCAGCGTGTACACGCTGCTGCCCGCGCCGCTGCGCCAGCGGCCGCAGCGCCAAGGCCAGCCGGGCGTGCAGGCGATCGGTCGGCTGGACCAGGACACCACCGGCCTGCTGCTGCTCAGCGACGACGGCGCGTTCATCCACCGCATGGGTTCGCCCAAGCGCCACGTTCCCAAGGTCTACGAGATCACGGCGAAGCACCCGGTCGATCCGGCGATGGTGCGGCGGCTGCTCGAAGGCGTGGTCCTCGACGACGACCCGCGTCCGGTGCGCGCGGCGGCCTGCGAAGTCACCGGCGAGCACGGCCTGCGGCTGACGCTCACCGAAGGCAAGTACCACCAGGTCAAGCGCATGGTGGCCGCCGTGGGCAACCGCGTGGAGCAGTTGCATCGCTCGCGCATCGGCCGGCTCGAATTGCCGCCCGACCTGCGGCCGGGCGAGTGGCGCTGGCTCGCTGCTGGAGAGCTGGCGCTGCTCGCGCCCTGAGCCGACTCAGGGCTTGCCGGCCAGGAATTCGGCGATGCGCCGCGTCACCGCTTCGGGCTGGTCGCGGTGCGGCGAGTGCCCGCACTCGGGCAGCACCTGCATCTCGAACGGGCCCGCCGTCGGCGCGATCTCCTCGATCTGCCGCAGCGTTCCGTAGGCGTCGTCGACGCCCTGGATCGCCAGCACGGGCGTGTCGATGCGCCGGCATTCGGCGCGGATGTCGAAGGCGCGGAAGTCCGGGTTGAGCCAGGCGTCGTTCCACTGCCAGAACGCCCCGTCGACGTCGGCGTGGAAGCGCGCCAGCCGGTCGCGCAGGCCGCCGGCCTGCCAGGCGTCGCGCGCCTGCTCGATCGAGCGGATCGAGATGTCCTCCACCATCACGTGCGGCGCCATCACCACGCAGGCGGCCAGCGGGTGGCGGCTGGCATGAAGCAGCGCGATGCTGCCGCCGTCGGAATGGCCCACCAGGACGGGCGGCGCATCGATGCGGAGGGCGCGCAACAAGGCGGGCAACACTTCGTAAGCCTCGCGATGCATGTAGTCGGGCGCGAGCCGCCCCGCGCCGCGCACGTCCGGCACCGGATCGGACTGGCCGTAGCCGCGGCGCGAGTAGACGACACCGTCGCGTCCGGTCGCTTCGCACAGGGCTGTTGGCCAGTCGCGCCACAACGCCACCGAACCCAGCCCTTCGTGGAGAAAAACCAGGGGCGCCGCCTGTCCGCCGCCGCCCGGTGTGATGCGTTGAATCTCCAGCCCGATGCCGTCCACGATGACCCGTTCCATCGGCCGGATGTTACGGGAGCGATGACGCCCCGCGTCTAAACTGTTGAGCTCCCCCAGGAAGTGCCGTGACCTCGCTCTTGCGTTCCCTTGTCCTTGCCGCAGCCGTGGTGCTGCCGGCGCTAACGGGCGTCGCCGCGGCCCAGACCGCGCCCATCTTCGTGCTGAACTCGCTCGACGCCAGCGTCAGCGTGATCAACCCCGCCAACTGGAGCGAGGTGCGCCGCCTGTCCACGGGCAAGGAGCCGCACCACCTGTACATGACGCCCGATGAGAAGTCGGTCATCGTGGCCAACGCGCTCGCCGATTCGCTCACCTTCATCGACCCGCGCACCGCCGAGGTCCAGAAGACGGTGCGGGGCATCCTCGATCCGTACCACCTGCGCTTCTCGCCCGACATGAAGTGGATGGTCACCGCGGGCAACCGGCTCAACCACGTGGACATCTACCGCTGGGACGGCAAGGAACCGCAGCTGGCCGCCCGCGTGTCGACCGGCAAGACGCCCAGCCACCTGTGGATCGACAGCCGCAGCAGCGTGGTCTACTCCACGATGCAGGACAGCGATGAGCTCGTCGCCATCGACCTCGCCACGCAGAAGCTGAAGTGGCGCATCAAGACCGGCCCGATGCCAGCCGACGTGTTCAGCACCCCGGACGACCGCCTCCTGCTCGTCGGCCTGACGGGCGGCGACAGCGTGGAGGTGTTCGACGTCAGTGGTCCGCAGCCGCGCGCGGTGCGGCGCATCCCGACCGGCCTGGGCGCGCACGCCTTCCGCTCGGCCGGCGACGGCCGCCACGTGTACGTCAGCAACCGCGTGGCCAACACCATCAGCAAGATCGACCTGAGCTCGCTGCAGGTGGTGTCGCAGCTGCCCGCGCCCGGCGGCCCGGACTGCATCGAGGTGATGGCGGGCGGCAAGCTGTTGATGGTGACCTCGCGCTGGGCCCGCAAGCTCACCGTCATCGACACCGAGGCCGGGAAGGTGGTCCGCACCGTTCCCGTCGGCAAGTCTCCCCATGGGGTCTGGACGCTTGACCACGCGCGTCGCTGAGAGGCGGGCCGCCTGCGGCGCCATCGCTCTCGCTTTGCTCGCGGGCGTCATGCCCGCGCACGCCGCGAAGGACCCTGCCTGCGACAAGCCCGTCTACCTCACCTTCGATACCGGCCACATGGAAGTCGCGCCGCTGGTGGCCGACGTCCTGCGCCGCCACGGCGTGAAAGTCACCTTCTTCGCCGCCCACGAGCGCACCAAGGCCGGCGACGGCAGCCTGGGCGACCACTGGGCCGCGTGGTGGAAGGCGCGCGCCGACGAGGGCCACGAATTCGCTTCCCACACCTGGGACCACGTCTACTGGCGCGCCGACCTGCCCGGCGAGCCGGCGCGCTTCAAGGTGCGCGCGTCCGCCGGCCCCGACGCCGACCGCGACCAGACCTGGACCGCCGCGCAGTACTGCGCCGAGATCGTCCACGCTGCCCAGCGCCTGCAGCAGGTCACCGGCAAGGCGCCGCTGCCGCTGTTCCGCGCGCCCGGCGGCAAGACCTCGCCGAAGTTCCTGGCAGCCACCCGCGCCTGCGGCTGGGAGCACGTGGGCTGGTCGCCCGCCGGCTTCCTGGGCGACGAGCTGCCGAGTGAATCGGCCGGCAACCGCCAGCTGCTCGATCGCGCGCTGCGCGACATCCGCAGCGGCGACATCCTCATGGCCCACCTGGGCATCTGGTCGCGCAAGGACCCGTGGGCGCCGGCGGTGCTGGAGCCGCTGGTCGTGGGCCTGAAGGAGCGCGGCTTCTGCTTCCGCACGCTGCGGGAGCACCCGCGCTACGCGAACTGGATCGCCCGCCACGAGGCGCAGAAGAAGTGAACTACCTGCAGCAAGCCTTCGACGCCGCCCAGCAGGGCCTGTTCGAGTCGGTCATCCAGCCGACGATGTTCGCGGTCGGCCTGGGCCACCTGCTGGAGGAAGGCTATGCCGCCACCGGCTGGCTGCTGGTGGGCCTGGTGCAGATCGCCATCATGCTGGCCGTCATCGGGCCGCTGCAGCGCTGGCGGCCGGCGGAGCCGGTCACCGACCGCGCGGCCATCCGCACCGACATCCTCTACACGCTGGTGCACCGGCTCGGGCTGTTCCGTCTGGGCCTTTTCTTCACCGTGGAGCCGCTGTTCGACGAACTGGTCGGACGGATGCATGCGGCGGGGTTCGCCGGCTTCCACATCGACCAGGCCTGGCCCGGCGTCACCGACATCCCGTGGGTCGCGTTCATCATCTACCTCGTCGTGTTCGACTTCGTCGACTACTGGATCCACCGCGGCCAGCACGGCTGGCGCTGGTGGTGGAGCCTGCACGCGCTGCACCACTCGCAGCGGCAGATGACCATGTGGAGCGACAACCGCAACCACCTGCTGGACGACCTGCTGCGCGACAGCATCCTGGTGCTGGTGGCTCAGATCATCGGCGTCGCGCCGGGCCAGTTCGTCGCCCTGGTGGCGCTGACCCAGCTGTCCGAGAGCCTGCAGCACGCCAACCTGCGGCTGGCGTTCGGCCGCTGGGGCGAGCGTCTTTGGGTGAGCCCGCGCTTCCACCGGCTGCACCACAGCATCGGGCTGGGCCACGAGCGCCGCGGCCGGGATTCCATGGGCGGCCACAACTTCGGCGTGCTGCTCCCCTGGTGGGACATGCTGCTGGGTACCGCCAATTTCGAGCATCGCTTCGATCCGACCGGCATCCGGGACCAGGTCGAGCAGGGCCGCGACTACGGCCGCGGCTTCTGGTCGCAGCAGTGGCTGGGGCTCAAGCGCCTGGCGGGCCGGGGCTGACACGCAGGCCCGCTAGCATCGCGGGATGTCTCCAAGTCCCGAATTCGGCCTCGTCATCGTCGGCGACGAGATCCTGTCCGGCAAGCGCGCCGACAAGCACATGCCCAAGTACATCGAGCTGCTGGCCGCGCGCGGCCTGCGGCTGGCCTGGGCCGACTACGTGGGCGATTCGCCCAAGCGCCTGACCGCCGCGCTGGAGCGCGCCTTCGCCAGCGGCGACATCGTGTTCTCCTGCGGCGGCATCGGCGCCACGCCGGACGATCACACCCGCCAGTGCGCGGCGCGAGCGCTGGGCGTGGAGCTCCAGCTGCATCCCGAGGCCGAGGCCCTGATCCGCGAGCGGATGCAGGACGTGGCGCGCGAGCAGGGCGTGCCCTACGAGCCCGACCGGCCCGACAACGTGCATCGCCTGAACATGGGCGTGTTCCCGCGCGGCGCCCGCATCATTCCCAACCCGTACAACAAGATCCCCGGCTTCAGCGTGGGCGACGTGCACTTCGCGCCCGGCTTCCCGGTGATGGCCTGGCCGATGATGGAATGGGTGCTGGACCGCCACTATGCCCACCTGTTCCAGCGCAACGCCTGGGTGGAGAAGTCGGTCATCGTGTTCGGCTCGATGGAGGCCACGCTCACGCCGTTGATGATCGAACTGGAGCGCGACCACCCGGGCGTGAAGGTGTTCAGCCTTCCCAGCGTGGACCACCCCCAGTACGGCCGCCACATCGACCTGGGCGTCAAGGGCGCCCCCGACGCCGTGGAGCCCGCTTATGCGCAGTTGCTGGCCGGCCTTCGGGCCCTGGAGGTCAAGCTCGGCCCCGAATTGGTGCGATAACATGCATGCACCACTTGGGTGCTCAGCCGTATTTGCACCGTAATGGTGCCGAACTCATCGACTCCCGCCAGCCTTCCGTAGGGAAGCGGCGGCTTTCTCCTCGACAATCGCCCGGTTCCGCGGTTCGGGCCATGCACCAGCTTTGGCACAGAACCTGCATTCGACAGCCCGTCCTTTTCGCAACAACCCCATCCAATTGGAGAAAAACTGATGGCAGCCAAGACCGTCGCAGACGTCATGAAGCTGGTGAAGGAGAACGAAGTCAAGTTCGTCGACTTCCGCTTCACCGACACCCGCGGCAAGGAGCAGCACGTGACCGTGCCGATCTCCCACTTCGACGAAGACAAGTTCACCAGCGGCCACGCCTTCGACGGCTCCTCCATCGCGGGCTGGAAGGGCATCGAGGCTTCCGACATGCTGCTGATGCCGGATCCGGACACCGCCAACGTCGATCCGTTCTTCGAGGAAACCACGCTGATCCTCAGCTGCGACGTGCTCGAGCCGGGCGACGGCAAGGCCTACGACCGCGACCCGCGCTCCATCGCGCGCCGCGCCGAGGCCTACCTGAAGGCGTCCGGCC
>JAEWBU010000357.1 GCA_023390985.1 Pseudomonadota bacterium | reverse complement strand
GGCGCTGCGCGGACTCTGGTGGGTCACCTTCGGACGGGCGGACCTGGCCGGCGCGCGGAAGCTGGCCGCGCGCCTGCTGGAGATCGGCGAGGCCGGCGGCGACGTCAGCCTGCAGGTGGCGGGTCGCAGCGGCCTCGGCATGACGCTGGCGCACACGGGCGAAGTGGTGGAGGCGCGCAGGCTCCTGGAAGACGCGCTGCGGCTGTACCGCCAGCCGGGCACGCGCCTGTCGCCGGACCTCTTCCTGCAGGACCCCGGCGTGGAGGCGATGTGCTACCTGGCGGTCCTCTGCTGGTGGGCGGGCGAGCAGGACCGGGGCCGGCGCCACATGAGCGAGGCGCTGGCGTCCGCGCGCGCTTCGCGGCATCCGCCGACGCTGGCCATCGCGCTGCACATCAGCTCCGTCGTGCACACGATGGCGCACGAATGGCGCGAGGCGCTGGAGGACACCGACAGCGTGTCGCGGCTGGTCGATTCCCACTGGCTTGCCGCCGGTCCCAGCGGGCAGGGCTGGGTGCACGGCCGCGCGCTGGTCGGGCTGGGGTACGCCGACGAAGGGCTGGAGCAGATGCGGCGAGCGGCGCGCCGCTGCGAGGAGAGCGGCCTGCGGGTCGGATTGGGCGGCTTCCACTTCATGTACGCGGATGCCTGCCTTTCGGTCGGGCGCCGGGCCGATGCGCGCACGGCGGTCGAGGAGGGACTGGCCCTGGTGCACGACACCGGTGAGCACTGCCTGCTGTCGCCGCTGCTGCGGATGAAGGCGCTGCTCCTGCTGCGGCAGGGCGATCCCGCGGCGGCCGGCTGCTTCGAGGCGTCGATCGCGGACGCGCGCCGACGCGGCGCGGTGCACCACGAGATGGAAGCCCTGCTCGCCTGGGCGCGGCACGAGCGCCCGATGCCGGCGCCCCTGCGGGCGGCCTGCGAGGATGCGCTCGGGCGCGCGGGCGCCGCGCCCATGGCGGCCGAATTGCGCAGCCTCATCGACGAGCGCGGCTGATCCGATCGCCTCAGTGGCGCTGCGCGGCCGCCTGCAGGGTCCCGGCCGCGCCGCTCCGCACGCCGGCGGCCAGCAGGGACTCCACTTCGTCCGGATCCACCGGCTTGGTGAGATGGAAGTCGAAGCCCGCTTCGCGCGTGAGCTCGCGATCCTGCGCCTGGCCGAATCCGGTCACGGCGATGAGGCGCACGCCCAGACCCATGCGCCGGCGCAGCTCGCGCGCCACCTCCAGGCCGTTCATCCCCGGCATGCCGATGTCCAGCAGCACGGCCTCGGGTTCGAATTCGAACGCCAGCGCGAGCGCCTGCTCGCCGCCGTTCGCCACCTGCACCTCGTGCCCGTCGTGCGACAGCAGGGCGGCGAGGGTCTGGGCCGCGTCCTCGTTGTCGTCCACCACCAGCACGCGGCGCAGCATCGCGGGGCGGGCCGCCTGGCGGCCGGCTTCGATCTGCGGCGCGTCGGTGGCCAGCAGCGGCAGGCGGACGAGGAACCGGCTGCCCTTGCCCGGGCCCGCGCTGTGGGCCTCCACCGAGCCGCCGTGCAGCTCGACGAAGCCGCGCACCAGCGCCAGCCCGATGCCCAGGCCGCCGTGGCTGCGCTCGCGCGCGCTGCTCACCTGCGAGAACATGCCGAAGATGCTGCGCAGGTGCTCCGGCGCGATGCCGATGCCGTTGTCGGACACGCAGATGCACGCGTGCCCGTTCTCGCGCCACGATGCCACCGAGATGCGCCCGCCCGGCGGCGTGAACTTGGAAGCGTTGTTCAGCAGGTTCACCACCGCCTGCGTGATGCGGGTGGCGTCGGCGTCCGCGTACAGCGGCCCCGGGTCCGGGTGGATGACAAGTTCGTGCCCCGCCGCCTCCAGCGCCGGTCGCGCGGCGTGGACGGCGTCGTGCACGCATTCGGCCAGCGAGACGGGTGCGCGGTGCAGCAGCAGCTTGCCCTGGGTGATGCGCGACACCTCCAGCAGGTCGTCGACCAGACGCGTCAGGTGCCTCGACTGGCGGTCCAGGATGTCGCGCATGCGCACCACGTTCGGCGGCAGCGGCCCGGCCCGGGCGATCAGTTCGAGCGCCGTGCGGATCGGCGCCAGCGGATTGCGCAGCTCGTGCGCGAGCGTCGCGATGAATTCGTCCTTGCGCTGGTCGGCGATCCGCAGCGCCTCCTCTTCCGCGCGCTGCTGCGTGATGTCGGTGTTGGTGCCGAACCAGGCCTGCACGCGCCCCTCGGCGTCCTTCAGCGGCATCATGCGGGTGAGGAAGGGGCGGAACTCGCCGTCGGCGCCGCGCAGCGGAAACACCATCTCGAAGTCCTCGCCGGTCTCGAAGCTGCGCCGGATCTGCTCCACCACCGCCGGCCGCACGGCGGGGTCGTGCACGCTCTGCCAGCCCCAGCCCTGCATCTCCTCGAAGGTGGTCCCGGTGTACTCGTACCAGCGACGGTTGTACCAGTAGATCCAGCCGTCGGGCCGCGCCATCCAGGCCAGTTGGGGCATCCCGTCCGCCAGCGCGCGGAAGCGGGCCTCCAGCTCGGCGGTGGCCTGCGCGCTCTGCTTCTGGGCGGTGATGTCGGCGGCCACGCCGAACAGGCGCGTGCACCCGCCCTCCTCCGCCGGCCGGGCCTGGCCCCGCGCTTCCAGCCAGCGCCAGTGGCCGTCCGCGTGACGCAGCCGGAACTCCAGCGCGAACTCGGATTCCGGCAGTTCCTGCGGATCCAGCATGGCCTGCACCGCTGCGCGGTCGTCGGCGTGCACGCGGTCCAGCACGAACCGGTCGGAGACGCCCAGCGCCGCCGCGGGCCAGCCGGTCAATTCCTCGGCCTCCGGGCTCCACCAAGTGGACCTGCGCTCCAGGTCGCGGGTCCACGCGGCCATGCGGCCGCCGTGCATCGCCAGGGTCAGCACTTCGCGGCTTTCCCTCAGGGCGGCCTCGGAACGCGCGGTCTCCTGGGCCCCGGCCAGTTCGCGGTAGATCTTCGCGTGCTCGATCAGGAGCATCACCAGGACCAGGCAGGAGGCGACGGTCGCGTAGACCCGGCCGGCATAGAAGCCGACGTCGTAGCGGCCGGCGTTGAAGATGGAGACCAGCGCGATCTCCAGGAAGCTGTCGAACAGCATCACCAGCAGCCAGAGGTCCAGCACGGACGGCGTGCGGCGCCGCCACAACGCCACCATCGCGACCGCCGTCACCACCCATTGCCCATAGCGGCCGATGTTGAAGGCGGACGAGTAGCGGTTGCCGTCCAGCATCGGCGGCAGCAGGTCGTTGCCGAGCGTGGCGAGCGCGGCCAGGCCACCGGCCAGCAAGGCCACCACGAAAAGTGCCTGGACGACCGCCCTGGAGACCGGCTGCTCAAGACTCCGCTTGCGCCCGCGCAACCCGGTGTAGGCCAGCACGGCCACCGGCATGGCCAGGTGCCAGAACACGTGCAGGTAGCCGGTCGTCTGCGCACCCGCCCCCAGCAGGCCGCGCTCGGTGAACACGCCCGGGAAGGTGAGCATGTGCAAGGTCGCCATCACCGCCGCGAAGACATAGCCGCTCGCCAGCACGAGGGCCGCGGGTTGCCGGCTGAACCTCAGCTGGCCGAACAGCAGCGCGGCCGTGATCAGGTCGTTGAGGATCAGCGCGGACTGGAACAGCGGGATGAACCAGTCGGCTCGCGCCAGCGGAACCTTGGCCAGGGGCGCCAGCGCGAGGAACATCCCCGCGGACAGGGCCACCACCAACAGCGCCGCGCGACGCGAACTCGCGTCGGCGGGACGATCGGACAAGGTGAGCTGCGGAGCGCTGAGGCCGGTGGAACGGTTCGGGCTCACGGGAAGAAACTAACCCGGTCGAGCAGCAGTCCTTGTGGGCCGAACGCTGATGCGGGCATAGGAGGCGTAGCGCAGGCGCCGCTCAGTCTCCCTCCAGCCGCGCCTCAATCCCAGGCGGGCGCCAGCCCCGAGGGGTCGGTCACGCGCTCGTTGCGGTCCAGTGCCGCGATGCGCGCCATTTCATCGTCCGTGAGCCGCAGCTTGCGCGCTTCCAGGTTGCTCGCGAGGTTCTCCGACCGCGTCGACGACGGGATCACCGAATGGCCCAGCTGCATCGCCCAGGCCAGCGCCACCTGCGCCGGGGTCGCACCGTGCGCCTGGGCGACGGAGGCCAGCACGGGATCGTTCAGCACCTTGCCGTACGCGAGCGTCTGGTACGAGGTGAGGTGGACGCCCTGCTCGTGCGCGAACCCGGCCAGCTTGCGGTTCTGCAGGTAGGGGTGCAGCTCCACCTGGTTGGTGGCGATCCCGCCTTCGCCGACCGCGGCGATGGCTTCGCGCAGCAAGGCGATCGGGAAGTTGGAAACGCCGATGAGCCGCGTGAGACCCCGGGACTTCGCTCGCGCCAGCGCCTCCATGAATTCGGCCAGCGGCACGGCGTTGCCGGGCGACGGCCAATGGATCAGCGTCAGGTCCACCGCGTCGGTGCGCAGCTTCTTCAGGCTCTCCTCCAGGCTCGCGGCCAGGCGGTCGCGGCCGAGGTTCTCGGTCCAGATCTTGGTGGTGAGGAAGAGCTCGTTGCGCGGCACGCCGCTTTCCGCGATGGCCTGCCCGACCTCGGCTTCGTTGCCGTAGATCTGCGCCGTGTCGATGGCGCGGTAGCCGAGCTTGAGCGCTTCGCGCACGGACTTGCGGACGACGTCGCCCTTCAGGCGGAAGGTGCCCAGGCCGAACAGGGGAATGATGCTCATCTTGAAAGACTCCTTGTGTGCGTGTGAGACGGGTTCGCGAGGTTTGCGTTCACGGGCAGGCCGTCGCAGGAACCGGGCCGGACCCGGCGCGACGGTCGAGCCGGCCGCTCCACTCGGTGAGCGCGAGCGAGAGCAGGACCACGACGGCGCCGATCCACGGCGTGTGCATCAGGCCGACGCGCGCGACGATCCCGCCGCCCAGCCAGGCGGCCGCGGCGATGCCGAGGTTGAATGCGGCGATGTTCAGCGCCGACGCCACGTCGACCGCGCCGGGCGCCACCTGCTGGGCCTGCCGCACCACGTACACCTGCAGCCCGGGCACGTTGCCGAACGCGACGGCGCCCCAGAGCAGCACGACGGCCATCACCAGCCACGGATGCGGCGCGGCCAGCTGCAGCAGCAGGAGCACGGCGGCGAGCAGCGCGAAGACGATGCGCAGCGCGGGGATGGGACCGCGCCGGTCGGCCAGGCGCCCGCCCCAGAGGTTGCCCGCGGCGACCGACACGCCGTAGAGCAGCATCACCCAGCCGACCATGCCCGAAGGCAGGCCCGCCACTTCCGTGAGGATGGGCGCGAGGAAGGTGAAGGGGATGAAGCTGCCGCCGTAGCCGATCGCCGTCATCGCATAGACGAGCAGCAGGCGCGGCTCGGCCAGCACGCGTGCCTGCGCGGCCAGCGACGCGGGCTTGGCATGCGGAAGGCGGCGCGGCACGAAGACGAGGCTGCCGAGGAAGGCGATGGCACCCAGTCCCGCCACCGCGAGGAAGGACTCGCGCCAGCCGAAGTGCTGGCCGATGAAGGTGCCGAGCGGAACGCCGGTGACGAGCGCGACGGTGAGGCCGGTGAACATGGTGGCGATGGCCGCCGCGGCCTTCTCGCGCGGCACCAGGCCGGTCGCGATGGTGGAAGCGATCGAGAAGAACACGCCGTGCGCCACGCCGGTCAGCATGCGCGCGGCCACCAGCGAGGTGTAGCCGGGCGCCTGCCACGCGAGCAGGTTGCCGAACGTGAACAGCGCCATCAGGCCCAGCAGCAGGTGCTTGCGCGGCAGTCGCGAGGTGAGCGCCGTCAGCACCGGCGCGCCGACGGCGACGCCGAGCGCGTACAGGCTGACCAGCAGGCCGGCGGAAGGCAGGCCGACGCCGAGGTCGGCGGCGACGGTGGGGATCAGGCCGACGATGACGAACTCCGTCGTGCCGATGGCGAATGCGCTGAGCGTCAGCGCGAGCAAGGCGATGGGCATGGGAAAGGCTCCGGTGTCAGGCTTCGCAGTGTGGAGACGAAGCCCTTGCGGAAAAAGCCGTGTGCCCGCCAAAGATTCTTGCGCCAGAATCAACAACGATGAAGGCCACGCTGGATGAACTGCAGGCGCTGATCGCCGTCGTGGACGGCGGCTCCATCACGGCCGCGGCGCAGCGGCTCCAGCTCACCGTGTCGGGGCTCAGCCGCGCGCTCGGCCGGCTGGAGCAGAAGCTGGACACCACGCTCGTGCGCCGCACCACGCGCCGGATCGAGCTCACCGAGGAAGGCAAGGTGTTCATCGCGCGGGCGCGGGCCATCCTCGGCGCGCTGGACGCGGCCGAGGAGGAGATGGCCGTGCGGCGCCAGCAGCCCGCCGGGCGGCTGCGCGTCAACGCGGCCACGCCGTTCATGCTGCATGCGGTCGCGCCGCTGGTGCCGGAATTCCGCCTGGCCTATCCGCGCATCGAGCTGGAGCTGGACACCGACGAACTCAACATCGACCTGCTGGAGCGGCGCACCGACGTCGCCATCCGCATCGGCGCGCTGCGCGACTCCAGCCTGCACGCGCGGCCGCTGGGCACGAGCCGGCTGCGCGTGCTCGCGAGCCCGGACTACCTGGCGGCGCATGGACAGCCGAAGACGGCCGCGGCGCTGGCCGAGCATTCGCTGCTCGGCTTCACGCAGCCCGAGGCGCTGAACCGCTGGCCGTTGAGAGGACGGGACGAGGATGGGTTGCTGGTCGCGCCCACGTTGCGCGCTTCCAGCGGCGAGACGCTGCGGCGGCTCGCGCTCGAAGGCGCCGGCATCGTGTGCCTCTCCGACTTCATGACGGCGGGGGATCGCGCGGAGGGCAGGCTGGTGCAACTGCTCACGCGCGAGACGCTGGACGTGCGGCAGCCGATCCATGCGGTGTACTACCGGAACACGCAGCTGGCGGGGCGGATCCGGTGCTTCCTGGATTTCCTGCAGCAGCGGCTGCCGGCTTCGGGGTAGATCGTGCCCTCCGCCGCGGATCACGTTCTGCTCGAAGCCCTCCGGCTCGCGCCGCGGCGGTATCGCATGCCCGCGTTGCCGGAGGACGCGGCGGCCGCCGAAGCCGCGGGGCCCGACGTGGCGGTGGCTTTCGCGATCGAGGCGCTGCGCCGCGGGCAGGAGGAGCCGGAGCTCGCGAAGCTGTTCGTGCGATCGCTGGCCGCGCTCATCTCCCGCGCTCTGGACGGCGATCCGGCGTTCCAGGCCGGTGTGTTGGCGAACCAGGAGCGCGCCGTCGCGGAACACCTCGAACTCGCGGCGCAGGAGGGCGCGGACCAGCGCCGCGTGCGCGCGCTCATCGACGCCTTCGCGCACCCGGGCAAGTGGCGCGGTCGAGCGGTCCCGGACGAGCTCGTGCGGCTGCACGCGTCCTCGCGGTCCGGCGACTGGCCTGCCGTGCGGGCGGTCGCGCGGACCCTGCAGGCCACCGGGTGGTCATCGCAAGGTGATGCGCTGCTGGCGGAAGCGGCGCTGTCGCGCCTCGAGCGCGCGACGTCGACCCGGGACGATCCCGCGGTGCGGCGCTACCTGGCGCTGGTCGCCGCCCGGGGGCCGCTCGCGGACAGCGGGGAAGCCGCGGACCAAGGCCGGGCGGCCGCATGCGCGGGAGCCGCCGTCGAGGAACGAACGGTGCGCGCCTTCCGGCAACTCGCGGGCAGCCACCGCGTCGCGCGCGG
>JAEWBU010000300.1 GCA_023390985.1 Pseudomonadota bacterium | reverse complement strand
GCCGACCACCGGCTCCACGCCCAGCTCCACGCTGGACACGTACTCGTTGCCGACGGCCCAGGGGTTGCCCTTGGCGTCGCGGCGCGTGGTCACGTAGTTGATGATGGCCGCGAGATCGATCTCGCCGGGCGCGACGGGCAGCACCTCGGGCACGAACGCGATCATCTTCCAGCCGGTCTTGCCGTACGCGCCGTTCAGCGAACCGAAGTTGTAGAGCAGCGAGCCGTCGGCGCCCTTGGTGGCGTACACGTGGTAGCGCTTGCCCGCGATGGTGGCGTCATGGTCGTACCACATCGGGTTGCGGCCGCCCGGCACGTTGTGCGAACCGTAGTTCCCCCAGTTCGACAGCGGAATCATGATCTCGTGCGTGATCGACGAGTTCATGAAGCCCGAATCCTGCTTCGGGTTGGACTGCAGCCAGATGTCGAAGCTCAGGTGGCCCTGGCCGGTCGGCGTCGACAGGTGGGCCATGTTGAATTTCGCCTTCAGCGACGACAGCGGCAGCTGCATCGGGAAGATCGTGCCCGGCGTGTGGCCCGAAGGCGACTGCTGCAGCGTCGAGCCGTTGGGCAGGCGCACGGGGTTGCCGTTGACCATGCTGCCCGACGAGTAGTAGCCCGGCTTGCGGCCGCTCAGGATGGCGGGATAGCCCTTCACCTCGGCCGAGCCGGCCGGGTTCGGCCAGCGCCACTTCATGCGGAACGCCACTTCGCCGTTCGCGCCCACGTTCGGGCTGACGCCCACCTGCTGCTCGAACTGCGAGGCGCTCGTGCCTTCGCTGATGCTGCCCGAGCCCCAGCGGTTGTCCTCGATCCAGTACGCGTCGTTGGCGTTGCCGGTCTGCAGCCAGGCGTTCGGGCTGGCGGCCGCAGGCACGTTGGGCACTTGAGCCCAGCTCAAGGTGGCCCCCAGTGACAGCGCGGCGGCCACCACGGCGGCCCTGGGGTGGAAGCGACGCGCGGCGGCGTTGCATTGCGAACGGGTTCGGGGGGTCTTCTTGGACTGCAGGACCATCGTGAACGTCTCTTCGGGTGCGTGAGGCAAAGCTCCGCCCGGCGCGGGCATCGGCGTTCCTTCGCCGGTGCGTCGCGTTTCAGGGGATCGGAGGGAGGACGCTGAGCGGGAACTCCAAGCTCAGCGATGGGGCGGATGCTAGTAGGACACGTCCGACGCGTCTGTAGGAAAACGCGGCTCAGCTGTAAGGAGACGGTTCAGCGCTTACAAAGACTGCTGAGCTTGGCCGTGCGGCTTACAGCGCGACACGGTTAATGCCGATACATACTGTAGAGCTGCGGAGAAAGTCGCGGCGCTGTGCAAGTCCCGCGAGCAGGCTCTCAACGGGCCGCGGAAACCAGCGCCAGCAGCGCCTCCGCCGTGCGCGACGCCGCGCCGCCGTGCGCTTGCGCGAACGCCTGCGCCGCCGCGACATGCCGCGCGAGCAAGGCCTCGTCCTTCACCAGCGCAACGGCCTGGAGCACGCCTTCATCGAGCGTCTCGACCCGCAGCGCCGCCCCACCCGCCTGCGCGTCCTGCGCGGCTTCCGCGAAGTTGAAGGTGTGCGGTCCCATCACCACCGGGCAGCCGCAGGCCGCAGCCTCGATCAGGTTCTGGCCGCCCAGGGGCAGGAAGCTGCCGCCCAGCAGGGCGACGTCGGCCAGGCCGTAGTACAGCGCCATCTCGCCCAGCGAGTCGCCGATCCACACGTCGGCTTCGGCCGGACCCTGCTCCCCGTCCCACTCGCTGCGGCGCGAGACCGAGAGGCCAGCCTGCCGCGCGAGCGTCGCGACTTCATCGAAACGCTGCGGATGCCGTGGCACCACCAGCCAGCGCAGGCCCGAGGTCCCCTGCGCGGCCAGCACGCGGAACAGCTCCGCCTCCTCGCCTTCGCGCGAACTGGCGAACATCGCCACCGGCTGCGCGAGGCGCGCACGCCAGCCGCGGCCGCGCGCGAGCTGCGCGGGATCGGGCTGGGCATCGAACTTGAGGTTGCCGAACACGCCCGCGACTGGCGCGCCGATGCGGGCGAGTCGATGCGCGTCGGCCTCGGTCTGCGCCCACGCCGCGCGCAGCGAGGCATACGCGGGCTGCGACAGCTGCCGCAGCCGCAGCGCCTGCCGCATCGACTTCTCCGACATGCGCGCGTTGGCCAGCACCAGCGGCACGCCCGCGTAACGGCTCACCTCGGCCAGGTTGGGCCAGACCTCGGTCTCCATCAGCACGCCGACGCTGGGCCGGAAATGCGCGAGGAAGCGTCGCACGGCCTGCGGCGTGTCCCAGGGCAGCCAGACCTGCCGGTCGCCCTCGCGCAGCAGCTTGGCGCCTTCGGCGCGGCCGGTGGCCGTGCCGTGCGTGAACAGGATGCGCAGGTCCGGATCGCGCTCGCGCAGCGCCTGCACCAGCAGCGCCGCCGCGCGCGTCTCGCCGAGCGACACCGCATGGATCCACAGCGCGCCGGGCGTCGCATGCTCCCGGTACAGGCCGAAGCGCTCGTCCACCGCCTCCAGGTAGCCGGGCTCGGCCTGGCCGCGCCGGCGCAGCTTGCGCCGCAGCAGCGGCTGCGCGCCATGCATCAGGAGCGAGTAGAGGTTGCGGATCATCGGGGGCGCACGGCCTGCCAGGCTTCCCACACGGCCTCGGGCGGCGGGCAGGGCGAACCATACACGCTGCGGTGCGGACCGTCGCCGATGGGGCCGGTGCGCCAGGCGGTGTCGAAGTTGTAGACCTGCACGTGCGGCACGCCCAGCGCCACCGCGATGTGCGAGAGGCCGCTGTCGACGCCGATCACGCCGGCGCAGCCCGCGAGCCGGTCGGTCAGCGCGCCGAGGTCCAGCCGCGGCCACACGAAAGCATGCGGGCCGATCGCTTCGGCCAGCGCGACGCTGCGCCGCTGCTCGGCGTCGCTGCCGTGCGGCAGCGCGATGGCGAAGCCCTCCTCCACCAGCCGGCGGCCGATGCGCGCCCAGTGCGGCTGCGGCCAGCACTTGTCGTCGCGCGAGGTGCCGTGCACGAAGGCGACGCAGGGC
>JAEWBU010000265.1 GCA_023390985.1 Pseudomonadota bacterium | reverse complement strand
CGCAGGTGCAGTCCCTCTCCAGCCTGTACATCTCGCCGGTCTGGAGCGACCCCTTGCTGTTCGGGATCATGGTGCTGGTGCTGATGTGGCGGCCGCAGGGCCTGTTCGGAAAGCTGGGCCATGCATGACACGCTTCTCGCCACGGCGGCCGCCCCGGTGCACGCCGGGCGCCGCCCCTGGAGCGCCGGCCGCTGGCTGGCGACCGCATTCTTCGGCGGCGCGCTGGTGTTCGCCGCCGCCGCCCTCCTCGTCGGCGACGTCTTCTTCCTGCGGCTGGCCACCGAGGCGCTGATCTTCGGCGGCCTGGCGCTGTCCGTGGACCTGCTGCTGGGACGCACCGGGCTCCTGCCACTGGGACAGGCGCTGTTCTTCGGACTGGGTGCCTACGTGTCGGCCCTGGTCCTCAAGGAGTGGAGCGTTTCATTCTGGGTCGCGCTGGGCGTATCGCTCGCTGCCAGCGCGGCGGCCGGACTGGTGGGCGGCGTGATCGCCATCCGCGCCAAGGGGGTGTACTTCGCCCTCATCAGCTTCGGGCTGGCGCAGGTGGTGTCCAAGGTGGTCTACAACACGCGCGAGATGGGCGCCTCCGACGGCATCATCGGCGTTCCCGGCGCGGTCGTCTTCCCGGGCCTCACCTCGGCCTCGGCGGCGGGTTTCTTCCTCGTGGTTCTGGCCTTCATCGGCGCCGCCTACCTCGGCCTGCGCTACCTGATGGACACGCCGCTGGGACGGCTGCTGGATGCGATCCGTACGAACGAGCACCGGGTGGGCTTCCTCGGGTTCGATGCGTGGCGCTACAAGCTGGCGGCTTTCGTGCTGGCGGCCGTCATCGCCGGGGGCAGCGGGGCGCTCTACCCCATGCTCCGCGGCTTCGTGTCCCCCGAGCTGATGTTCTTCCAGGTCTCCGGGAACGCGGTCATCAACGTCATCGTGGGCGGCACGGGAACCCTCATCGGCCCGCTGTACGGCACCGCGCTGCTGACCGGCCTGCGCTCCATCGTGGGCTCGTTCACCGCCCACCATCACATCGTCATCGGCGTGCTGTTCGTGATCGTCGTGATCCTGATGCCGCGCGGCCTGGTGGGCTACGCGGCGCCCGCCCTGCAGCGGTGGCTGGACGCGCGGCGTGCGGTCAAGGAAACCCCATGAACGCCGCCATTCTTTCCGTGGAAGGGCTGAGCGTGCAGTTCGGGGCGCTCAAGGCAGTGAAGGACGTGAGCTTCCACGCGCACTCCGGCCAGATCACCGCGGTGATCGGGCCCAACGGCGCCGGCAAGAGCAGCCTTTTCAACCTGATCAGCGGCGCCATCCGCCCCAGCACGGGCCGGGTGCGCTTCGATGGGCGCGATGTCACCGGCCTGCCGCCGCACAGGATGCTGGCCTCCGGCTTGTCGCGCTCGTTCCAGATCACCAACCTCTTCTTCGAACTCCCGGTGCGCGAGAACCTGCGCCTGGCAGCGCAGTACCTCGAGCAAGGCCGGGGCCTCCTGCGCCCGATCGCACGCAGCGCGCAGGCGGCTCAGCGCGTGGAGGAACTGCTGGCGCAGTTCGAACTGGCCCGCAAGGCCGACGAGCTGGCCGGCTTCCTGTCGCACGGCGAGCAGCGGCGGCTGGAGATCGCGGTGGCCCTGGCATCGCGGCCGCGCATGCTGCTGTTGGACGAACCCACGCAGGGCATGAGCCATGCCGACACCCGCGAAACCGAGGTGCTCATCCGCCGCCTCGCGCGCGAAGAGGGTCTTTCGATCCTGCTCGTGGAGCACGACGTCGACCTGGTCATGGACCTGTCGGACCATGTGGTCGTCATGCACCAGGGCCATAAGCTGGCCGAGGGCACGCCGGCGGCGGTGCGGGCCAATGCGGCGGTGCAGGCCGCCTATTTCGGGGAAGCACGCTGATGCTGGAACTGAAGAACGTTCACACGCACTACGGCCTGAGCCACGTGCTGCAGGGCATCGACCTGCGCGTCGGCAAGGGGGAAGTCGTCGGGCTGTTCGGGCGCAACGGCGTCGGCAAGACGACTGTGATCAAGACCATCGCCGGCTGGGTGCCGCCCTCGACCGGCGAGGTGCTGTTCGAAGGCGAGAGCCTGGGTGGCGTGGCCCCCGACCGGATCTGCCGGCGCGGCATCGGCCTGGTGCCGGAAGACCGGCGCATCTTTCCCGGCCTGACCGTGGAGGAGAACCTGCGACTGGGCCAGATGCAGTGCCCGGCACGCGGCCGGGCCGAGTCGCGCGCCAAGCTCGATGAGATCTACCAGCGGTTCCCGCGGCTGGCAGAGAGGCGGCGCCAGATGGGTACCACGCTTTCGGGCGGCGAACAGCAGATGCTGGCCATCGCGCGAGTGCTGGTGGGAGCGCCGCGGCTGCTGCTGATCGACGAGCCCACCGAGGGGCTGGCGCCCATCATCGTGGAGGAGCTGTTCTCGCTGATCGGGCAGCTCGCCCGCGAGGGCATCCCCATCGTCCTGGTGGAGCAGAACGTGCACCGGGCGCTGCAACTCACCACGCGCTACTACCTGATCGAGCGCGGGCAGGTGGTGACGCAGGGCGATTCCTCGACAGAAGCCGGACGCGCGGCGCTGTTGGGCCGGATGAGCGTGTAAGCACGGCGGCCCGCGCGCTGGTGATCGGTGAGCGCCGGCCTGCTGGACCACCGGGCTCGTCGGTCGGCAACTCTTGGGCGCGGGCCGCGCCAGCCCGAATTCGCGCGGGCTCCAGCAGCGACCCGGGCGCAAGGCAAGCAGTCAAGCTGAGCGAAGCCACGTGCGGCAGATCGAGGGCCTCATCGACCGGCTGGCGGCAGTCCACGCGGGCTACGTTGACTGGCCCAGCTGGCGCGCAGCACTGGAGCCGGCGCTTCGTCGCGCCGCCATTCAGCAAGGTTGCTGCGCGAGCTGTGCTGCGACTTGAAGTCGGTCCGCGCGAACAGCGAGGCGGCCAAGACGTCTTCGCCTCTGCTGCACAATGCCGCCGGTGAAGACGGCCGCCAGCAAGGACGAGGAGCTCATCAGCGCACGCGATGCGCTGTCGATGCTGGGCGTCAAGCCGCAGACCCTTTACGCGTACGTCAGCCGTGGCCTGATCCGGGCCGCGCCCTCCTCGACGCCGCATCAGCGGATGTACCTGCGGTGCGACGTCGAAGCCGTCACGGCCAAGGGACGCAGCGCCCGCGCGGCCACCAGTTCCGCCGAGCGCAGCCTGCTCTGGGGCGGCGCCGCGGTGATGCACACCGGCATCACGCTCGTGGGCCCCGGCGGCCCGGTGTACCGGGGCCATGCGGCGCTGGGCCTCGCACGCGGGGGCCGCACCTTCGAGGAATGCGCGCAGCTTCTGTGGTCCGGCGAGCTGCCGAACGAAGCGCCGGTCTGGCCGGCGCCCGTCGTGCCGCAGGCCTTCACCGACCATGGACGCATGCTGTGCGCCGTCGCGCCGCACAACACCTCGCGCCACCTCCTCGCCCTGGTGGCCAATGCCTTCATCGCGACCGCCGGCCGCGACGCGGCCGCCGAGCCGGGCCGGCAGGAACGCACCGCCCGACAGTTGATCCAGGTGATGGCCTGCGCCTTCGGGCTGCTGCGCGCCAAGCCGCGGCTGGCGATCCCGGCCGAACCCGAGTCCGTCGCGGCGCTGGTGGCCCGGGGCAGCGGCATCGCGGCCAGCCGGCCCGTGCTCGCAACGCTCAACGCCAGCATGGTGGCAGCCGCGGACCACGAGCTGACGCCATCGACCTTCGTGGCGCGGATCGCGGCCTCGGCCGGCGCCGACGCCATGTCCTGCATCACGAGCGCGCTGGCGTCGTTCGAGGGCCAGCAGAACGGCCTGGGCTGCGACGAATGCGAGCAACTGCTGCTGGCGTCCGGCTCGCGCAAGGCGTACCTCGCCGCGATCGCGAAAAGCCTGGCGGAGCGCCGCCGGGTGGCGGGCTACAACCACTTCGTGTACCCCGACGGCGACCCGCGCGGCGACTACCTGCTTGAGATCGCCGCGGCGCAACCCGGCAAGCGCGCCGGCACCGCCTGGATGGTGGGTTGGATCGCCGCCGCGCGCGACCAGCTGGGCGTGCGTCCCAGCATGGTCGCCGGGCTGGTGGCGGTGTGCGCGGCGCTGGGGATGCCGCGCCGCAGCGCCGGAGCGCTGATGGCGCTCAGTCGCTGCGCCGGCTGGCTCGCCCATGCGGCCGAACAGCGGCTGAGCGGCGTCGCCGTGCGGCCGCGGGCCCGCTACATCGGTCCGAGCGCGACCGACGCCTGAGCGCCGCTCAGGTGCGCACCAGCGCGGGCCAGCCGCGCAGCGGCTCCAGGCCCGCGATGCGCGTCGCCCAGCGCGCCTGCGCGCCGGGGTTCTTGCAGTACAGCGGCGGCTCGCCGCCGACCACGCGGCGGATGTTCTCCACCGCCGCGGCGCGCAGCGAGTCCACGTTCTCCTTCGTGTAGCCCACCGCGTGCGGCGTCAGGATCACGTTGTCCAGGGCGCGCAGCGGACTGTCCATGGGGAGCGGCTCGCGCGCGAAGGTGTCCAGCGCCGCGCCCGCGATGCGGCGCTCCTGGAGCACCTGCACCAGCGCCGGCTCGTCGATGGCGTCGCCGCGCGCGACGTTGACCAGGAACGCCGTCGGCTTCATCAACGCGAGCGTGCGGGCGTTGACCAGCTGGCGGTTCTGCGGCGTCACGGCGACGCAGACGCACACCAGGTCGGACCGCGCCATCACATCCTCCAGGCCGGCGAGCGTCACGCCCGCCGGCAGTGCGGCCGGGTCCGCATGCGGGCTGTATGCCAGCACCTTGACGTCGAACGGCGCCAGCAGCCGGGCCACGGCCCGGCCGATGTTGCCCAAGCCGAGGATGCCGACGGTCTTGCCGCGCAGCGTGCGCGCGTGGACCTGGTCGGGCGCCGGCCGCGGCCGGTTCTCGCGCAGGTGCTGCTCCGTGGTGCGCAGGCCGTAGAACAGGTTCAGCATGAACATGAGGGCCGCCTCGGCCATGCCGAGGTAGTTCTCCGGCGTTGCGCCGTTGCCCACCAGGATGCCCAGCTCGCTGGCGGCCGCGAGGTCGACCGTCTCGACGCCGATCGTCGGATTGACGACGGCACGCAGCCGTGGCGCCGCCTGCAGCATCGCGCTCGGGCACAGCGCGCGCGAGCTGAACATGGCGACGTCGGCCTGCTGCAACCGCTCCATGTACTCGGGCGCCAGCACGGCCGGCTTGTCGCCGGCCTGGCTGGGCGGCCCGCGCAGGACCTCGGCGCCGCAGCGCACGAGGTCGTCCACGATGCCGGCGAACAGCGGCTCGAGCATGTGGTCGTGGATGACGAAGACGCGGGGGGCGCGCGCGGCGGACGAGGCGGTCATGCTGCGCGCCGGCTCACTTCAGGCGGCCGGTCTGGACGTAGAACGCGCGCTCGGCCTTGGCCAAGCGGTCCAGCTCGGCCGAGACCTTGGCGGGCGTGTCCAGGCCGGGATCCTGGATGCCGCCCAACTGCTCCAGTTCGGCGACCAGCTTCGGGTCCTTCATCACCTCGTTGAAGGCGGCGACCAGCCAGGCCTTGCGGTCGGCGGGAACGCCCCTGGGCGCGGCGATGTAGCGCCACATGATCCAGTTGACGTCGTCGGCCTTGAGCACGGCGTTGAAGGTGGGCACGCCGGGCAGCGTGGGCGCGGGCTGCTGGCTGGCCACCGCGATCGGCCGGACCTTGTCGCCCAGGCCCTTCACCTCGCCGAGGAAGCCGAAGGAGATGTCGATGTGGTCCCCCATCAGCGCCGCGATCGATGGCTTGCCGCCGTTGAACGGAATCTTGTTCAGGCTGACGGACGCCTTCTGCTCGACCTGCTCGGCCAGCATCTCGAGCAGCGTGGCGGCGACGGTGCCGACCTTCACGTCGCCCCTATCCTTCTGCGCGGCCTTCATGATGTCGCCCAGCGGCTGGCCCTTGAAGCGGCCGGTGGACGAGGTGAACCAGATCACCGGCTCGTAATTGACGAAGGCGATGCTGTCGGCGTCCTTGTACGACCACTTGCCCTCGGACCGCAGCAGCGCGTCGCCGATGATGATGTTGTTGCCGAGACCGACCGCGTAGCCGTCCGCGGGCGCCTGCGACACGAGCCAGCGGTGGAACACCAGGCCGCCGGCGCCGGTGCGGTTGTTGATCACCACGGTCTCGCCCGTGTACTCCTGGAACTTCTGGGCCACGGCGCGGGCGACCACGTCCATGCCGCCGCCGGCCCCGAAGCCGAGGCTCAGCTCGATCGGCCGCGTCGGGTAATCGGCGGGCTTGAGCGCCTTGAGTCTGGCCTTGACTTCGGCGCTTTGCGCCAGGGCGGCGGCCGTCGCCAGGCCCAGGAGCGTCGCCACGATGATCTGCTTGAAGGGTCTCATGGTTGTCTCTCTCTTCTCCTTTGGAATGGGTCGGCGCGCCTTCAGGCGGTCGCCGCCGGGAACCACCGGTCGGACAGCACCGGCGTGACCTGCCGGTTCGCGGTCGTGTTGGCGTCCAGCGGCTTGCCGTCGAAACCGATGCGGGCAAAGATATTCGAGTCGCCCTCCGCGCAGCCCACGCGCAGCATGACCAGCGGAAGGTCGCCGCTGGAGACGAAGCGGTAGAAGGCCCCCGCGGGCAGCACCACGCCGCCGTACGGATCGACCACCTTCAACTCGCCACGCGGGCCGTGGAAGGACGCCTGCCCCTGCAAGACCACGAACACGTGGTCCTCGTGCGGATGAGCATGGATCTCGTTCTCGCCGCCCTCGGCGTATGACTTGAGGATCACCGTCATGCGGTCGGTGGCACCGATCGGCAGGTCGCTGCGGCCGGACGCCGGCAGCTGGGTCCGCAGCTGGAAGAACGAGGGGACCCCGGGACGGATGCTGTCCTTCAGCGTTCGAAGGATTTCGTCGGGGGACAAGAGTGGCTTGATGTCGGCCATGCGGGCTCCGCGTGTGGATGGTGTCTCGGTTCACCGGGGACCGGGGTCCCTGGCTTGGAGTCCATCGTAGGGAGCACGTTGATTTTGTCCAGCTTGATCATCGATCAACGTCACCCCCGCCGCCGGCGCCGCGCCGACGCCACGGCAGACGCGCATCATCGGCAGCGCATCGGCAGCGCATCGGCGCGCCACGCCTCGTGGCCCCGAGTCCGCGCGACGCACTCACGTAGGCACCGACTCAGCTGGGATGTCCGCTTATGGCCGAAAGCTGCCGCGAACAACCTCCAGAAGCTTGGTCACCTAAAGCGCTGGGTTGATACGTGCCGTCCTTCACCCTAAAGTGGGCTGATGGAACAACCCCACGCAGTCGTCTTCGACGCCTATGGAACCCTGTTCGACGTGTACAGCATTGGGCGGCTCGCGGAGAAGCTGTTCCCTGGCCAAGGCCAGGCGCTGTCACTGGTCTGGCGTGATAAGCAGATCGAGTACACCCGACTGGTGACCACCAGCAACGACGGGGCGCATTACCGGCCCTTCTGGGATCTCACCCGGTCGAGCCTGCGCTGGGCCTGCAAACGGCTTGCGCTGGACCTCACGTCCGAGCGCGAAGAGCAGCTGATGGACCAGTACCGCCACCTATCGCCGTTTGCCGAAAGCTTGGAAGTGCTGCAGGCGCTCAAGTCTCGCCGAGTTGTCACGGGGATCCTGAGCAATGGCGATCCGCAGATGCTGGACGCTGCGGTGCGTAGCGCCGGATTGGACGGACTGCTCGATCACGTTCTCAGCGTCGACGCCATTCGCAAGTACAAGACCCATCCTGCCGCATACACGATCGGCACCGAAGCCACTGGTCTGGAGGCCGGCCGAATCCTCTTCGTGAGCAGCAATGCATGGGACGCCCTCGCCGCCACCTGGTTTGGCTACCGCACGTTGTGGGTGAATCGCCATCAGCTGCCGTTCGAGGAGCTGGGGACGCAGCCCACAGCAACAGGCGCCACGCTCAAGGACGTGCTGGCGTTCTTCCAGCCAAGCTCCTGAGCGAGCCATCGTTCCTCCGTGTCTGAGCCGACGCCGCACCACCCTGGTGTGTGTTGGGATTTCATGAACGTCCGTTCCTGGCCAATTCCAGCCATGGCAGGTGCTGGCCGGTAGCAGCATCGCACCAGGACACCGACGGTCGCTCTGGGCCCGTCCCAACCGGGACCATCCAAGCCCGCAGCTTCTTAGCTGGCTCTCCGTAGAATGCTCGCCTGGGTGTCCGCGGCGCG